>JABMPO010000288.1 GCA_013203015.1 Fidelibacterota bacterium | reverse complement strand
AGCGCGACAAAAATCAGGGATACGCCAATGTTTCCCTTTTTGATTTCAGCCCATTCATCGATATCAGTTGATAACCAGGCAAATACTTTAATAGCCAAGCCAATACCAATTGAGAATCCTACCGCAGCGACGACTGACCAACCTAATGCTCGCAGGTAGTTTAAAAGAGTAGTTTGCAGTCCAAAGGGATCCATGTATCCTCCTTATAGTGTTTGTATTGAATCTTTAATTTGCCGCATAAATCCACCAGAATTTATCGTTCCTTCCGCCAGTTGAATAACCAGATTGGTGTCGGCGTAAGCCATTACGATCATGTTCTCATTGGACATGGGAACAATTACTGTTATTTCAACTTGCATGGGAATCTCAGCTTCAAATGATTGTCCACTTCTTTCCATCTTTGCGGCTAATTTTTTCTGATGCTTGATCGCCTGACCAGCAGATATGAAACCAACTAGCATAACCATATCAAAATTATTACGCAAACTGCTAAGGTTCATTTTAAAAATCAGGTCTTCATTGCCATCCTGGGTGGTAAAGGTCATTTGACTTTCCTTTACATCCACGCGATATGCCTTACAGGTATTCATAACCGTTCGATAAAAGGCATAATTGGCAAACAACGGCTGTGCACTGACCAAAAGCAGTGTCAAAATTATGAGATATGATGTAGATTTTTTCATGGTCTGATTATTATCCTTATCAAACAGTTCAACGAGTTTACTGTGCCATCCTCCCTCAGTCAAGCCTAAAAACCGGCTGACCACTTTTAATAACATTTCTGATCGGAATATCAGTAACATTATAGGGGATTTCCATTAGATTCTTGATCCCCCAAATAATGACATCGGCTTGCTTCCCGACTGTCAGACTGCCAATTTTTGCTTCCATCCCGATTGCCCGAGCTGAATTGTAAGTCGCTGCTGTGAAGGCTTCTTCGATGGTCATTTTAAGCTGTAAACAGGCCAGTGAAATAATGAATGGCATTGATTGAATATGGCAACTACCCGGATTAAAATCAGTGGCCAGAGCGATTGTTATACCGCGATCTATTAGCTCGCGGGCAGGGGCATAATTATGTTGTCCCAAGAAGAATGTCGTACCTGGCAACAAGGTCGCGATTACGCCTGCTTTGGCCATTGCATTCATCCCTTCACCGCTGACTGCCATTAAATGATCGGCGGAAACTGCTTTCATTTCAGCAGCCAGTTCGGCGGCGCCGGAATCTTCAAATTCATCAGCATGCAATCGGGGAATTAATCCGGCCTGGCTCCCGGCTTCAAGAATCCGGCGACTTTGAGCTACTGAAAAATAACCATTTTCACAAAATACATCGCAGTAGCGAGCAATCCCCTGCCGTGCAACAGCCGGAATCATTTCTTCACAGAGCAAATCAACATATTGATCGGGATCGTCGGCATATTCAGCCGGGAAAGCATGGGCACCCATGAATGTGGGCATTATATCAATTGAATGATCTTCATTCAAATCAGCCAGTATTTCAAGCGATTTAAGCTCTGATTCAGTGCTGAGACCATAACCACTTTTCGCTTCAATGGTAGTTGTACCCAGGTTCAGGAAACGATTCAATCGATTCTTAACGGCTTGCCTCAATTCTTGGTAATCGGCTTTTCTGACACCAGCAATGCTCGAACGTATCCCACCACCCTCAGCGGCAATTTCCTGATAGGTTGCCCCGGCAATTCGCCGGGCAAATTCGATTTCCCGTCCCTGCCAGAAAACCGGATGAGTATGAGGATCAACAAATCCTGGTGTAACCAAACAATTCTGACAATCGATTTCCGTATTCGCCTGGCCAAGATTACTGCCAATGGCCGTAATCTTACCATCGGTGATGAGTAGTTCCTGTTTTTCGACACGGCTAACGGAATCACTATCCGGATCGTAAGTGGCAATCTCTTTTATATTAACTAACTTTAAGCGCATTGTGCTAATTACCCTGCTTTAGTTAATAAATTCAATCCATTGTAAAATCAAATATAACAATGAAAAAATTAGGGTTGCTATAGAACCCGACAAAAATGGATTATTTATTTATTTCTATATGAATGGGAGTGATATAACCGGCGTTCTGGCTGAAAGTATTATAGGAAAACAGACAAATCCCAGGAAATCGGGTGATCTTTGTATACTTTAGTTTATCTACTACTTCCGTTGATCTCTGGTTATAAGTAGCCAGTCCCATTATTATCCGGTTGCGATATTTGGCAGGTAGGTTATCATAAATAATATCAATATTATCAGCAAATACACCAAGCTTGGACGAATAATTCATCGGAATAGCCCAATCCAGGTAACCGGCTGCCAGCCAGACATCCCATTCTTGGAAAAATTGATCCCGCGCTTCATACAAATTCGGTTTTACCGCTGCTGATAAAATACAATCTGGTCGGACTTCTTCGACCATCAAATGAATTTGTTTAACCAGATCGGTCACCATAATTCGGCGATAATCGCTCCATTTTCGCAAACGACTGATATACTGTTTATCATTGCCGATCCAACGCCCCCGCGATGTCATGAGCACCAGTGGATCTTCACCATTATTCCGTTCGTAAATCTGTCGTGCAACGGGATTACGACCAAAGTCCGAATCCTGATAACGAATATAATCAAGGTGCAGGCCGTCAATATCATATTTGGTGACGATTTCCCGGAATATTTTTACCAGATAGGGCGGTACATCCGGATGTCCGGGGGATAAATACAAGCCTTCATGTCCCTCACGATAGCGTTCCATATTCTGCACTAATTCTCCGGCCCGCAATCGTCCGGCCTCGGGGATATCCAACCAATCATTATGGCGATACAGCACATGGCTTCTGTCATACGGAACGGAAGTATCAGACCAAACCAGGTACACATTGACCCAGGCATGAATTTTTAATCCCTGCTCATGGCCTTTTTTAATAATATAAGCCAGCGGATCAAAAGAACGATTGCGAATCATAGTTCCCCGGGCAACCAGATCCGTAGTATAATAGGCATCGCCTCGTCCCCGCACCTGCACAATCAGATGATTGAAATTATTCATGCTTGCAAAGCGTAACAAATCGTCAATTACCTGAGTCGAAATGAGGTTACTACGCACCACCCAGAGGCAGCGTTCTTTGAAATACGGCTCAGCTCGCTGTGAAAAAATCGGACTTAAACTAAACAAAAGGGCAACTGTAATTGTTGCCCTGACAATATTTTTCTTTGATAACATAATTCTGAATTCAGATCAGCTAGCTTTTTTCTCCTTGGGTTCAGATGCTTTGTCGCTGTCTTTCGGCTTGGATTTCTTATCCTCTCCGGTTGATTCCGTACCCACAATATCAACTAATTCAATTAATGATATAGGTGCACGATCATTGTCCCGGAAACCGAGTTTGATAATGCGAGTATAGCCACCATTACGATTGGCATAAACCGGTGCTATTTCACTGAATAAGGTATTGACAATATTCTTGTGATGCAGTTTTTTCAGTACTTGACGCCGAGCATGTAAATCGCCACGCTTGGCAAAGGTTATCAACGGCTCGATATAACGACGTAGTTCTTTTGCCCGTGGATCAGTAGTCTTAATTCTCTTGTAGGTAATTAACGCCGCTGCCATATTCGACAACATTGCTCTCCGATGCGCGGCAGTTCGTCCCAGTTTACGTCCTGATTTTTTGTGCCTCATAATTTCCTACGCAGATTCATCAATTAAATATTTATCAACATCCATGCCAAAATGCAAGCCCATCTCATCCAGTTTTTCAACCAGCTCTGTTAGTGATTTGCGACCGAAGTTTTTATACTTCAGCATGGCATTTTCTTCTTTATCTACTAATTCGAAAATATATTTGATTCCAGCCGCTTGAAGACAATTATGGCTACGTACGGACAATTCCATTTCATCAATTGTTGAATTCAGTAAACTTCTGATTCGCAGTACTTCTTCACTGACTCCTTCAGTCACTTCCAGCACCTTGGGCTTACTGATACTTTCAATGATTCTAAAATGATCAATAAGCACCTTCGATGAATAACTCAAAACATCGCGCGCCAGAATTGAACCATCGGTATCAATTTCGATTGTCAACATTTCAATGGGATCTTTTGCACCAGGAACTGGCTGGACATCAAATGTCACTTTGTTAACCGGATTGAAAATACTGTCGATAGCGATCGTTCCAATTGGGGCATTGGCGACTTCATTAGCTTCTGATGGAACATATCCTTTGCCTATCCCAATTTTGAATTCGATCTCAACTTTCTCTTTCAGGTTATAGTCAGTAATATAATGATCCGGATTAAGAATTTCAAATTCATCGCTGACTTTCTGGATATCGGCAGCAGTAAATACACCGGTGCCTTCCAAAACAACGTCCACCTTATCCGGGACCTCATCGGTTAGTTTGAAGCGAACGCCTTTAAGGTTCATAATAACGTCTGCAACATCTTCCTTAATACCGGGTACAGTGGAAAATTCGTGCAATACACCTTCCATTTTAAGGGAAGTAATCGCCGCTCCTGGTACGCTGGTTAATAATACACGTCGCAAGGAATTACCAAGAGTAACTCCATAGCCACGTTCCAGCGGTTGAATAACAAATTTTCCGTAATTATCTGATTGTTCTTGCTCAACAACCGTTATCTTTAAATTTGAATCTGTGGTCATAAAAAAAGTATCCTGCTCTATTATTATTGATTACTTGGAGTACAACTCAACCACTAATCGTTCATTAACTTCAATATTCATCTGATCACGTTCCGGAACTGCGATGAATGTACCCTTCATTTTGGCTTTTTCAATCTCCAGCCATGGTAAGTTCAAATCACCTTTGATACGGCGAATTGAATCTGAAAATATTTCCATTTTTAGACTACCATCTCTGACTTGAATTACGTCACCGGGAGTTACCAGAAAGGAAGGAATATTGACTATTCTGCCATTTACCAGAAAGTGGCGGTGCGTTACAAGTTGTCTTGCTGCTGCATGCGAAGGGGCAAAACCCAGGCGAAAGACTACATTGTCCAGGCGACGCTCCAGAAACTGCATTAGATTGGTACCAGTTTCACCCTTCATCTTATCAGCGTTTTTAAAATAATTTCGGAATTGTTTTTCCAATACTCCGTACAAACGTTTAATCTTTTGTTTTTCTCGCAATTGCAAACCGTAATTAGATATCCGGCGTCTTCTGGTTTGTCCATGCTGACCGGGAACATAAGATTTACGCTCAAATGAACATTTTGTCGACAAACACCGGTTACCTTTCAAGAAAAGTTTTTCACCTTCTCTTCGGCAAAGTTTGCATACTGAGTCTCTATACCGCGCCATAATTATCTAATCCTATTTATACTCTACGTCTTTTGGGAGGTCTGCAGCCATTGTGGGGCAATGGGGTTACATCACGAATTAAGGTTATTTCAAGTCCGGTAACGGCCAGGGTGCGAATTGCTGACTCTCGGCCGGCTCCAGCTCCTTTTACACGGACTTCCACCGATTTTAATCCCATAGTCATGGCATTTTTAGCTGCATTTGCAGCAGCCTGAGAAGCGGCGTAGGCAGTATTCTTACGGGATCCTTTAAAGCCTGAGGTACCAGCTGTAGCCCAGGTAATTACGTTCCCATAGCGATCGGTCAATGAAATATGCGTGTTGTTATATGACGCTTTGATATGCGCAATGCCGACTGGTTCTACCGAACCCTTCTTTTTCTTTTTTCTTTTGATCTCTTTAGCCAATTAACTACCCTTTCTTGCCCAATCCGACCGTGCGTTTGCGGCCTTTGCGGGTGCGAGCATTGGTTTTTGTACGCTGGCCGTGTACGGGCATTCCACGTCGATGCCGCAAGCCGCGATAACTGCCAATGTCTTTCAATCTTTTAATATTCATCGCAACAAACGCCCGCAACTCACCTTCTACCTTAAGATCCAATTTGGTGATTGCATCGCGAATTGCAGCAACTTGTTCTTCATTTAATTCTTTTACCCGAATTTCCGGATCAATTCCTGCTTCTTTGCAGGTAGCCATGGCGGTGGTCAATCCGATACCATAAATGTAACGGAGAGAATAAGCCAATTTTTTATCTCTGGGAATATCAACACCTACTAAACGTGCCACTACTAACTCCTATCCCTGTCTCTGTTTGTGTTTTGGGTTTGAACAAATCACCAACACTTTTCCATGTCTTTTGATGATCTTGCATTTAGCGCACATTTTTTTTACCGATGGACGAACTTTCATTTTTCCTCTATTTCTTACGATATGTGATTCTGCCGCGACTCAGGTCGTAAGGCGAAATCTCCAGTGTTACAATATCACCGGGTAAAATCTTTATAAAATGCATGCGCATTTTCCCACTGACGTGAGCAAGTACTTCATGTTTTTTGCCTGCAATATCAATTTCAACACGAAACATTGCATTCGGTAATGTTTCTTTAATAACTCCATCAACGGTGATTGGTTGTTCTTTTGCCATAGATCAGCTCTTTCCCCAGCTTAGAATTTGGGTACTGTTTTCAGTGATTGAAATCGTGTGTTCGAAATGTGCTGATACCTGGCCATCTAACGTCCTGACAGTCCAACCATCGTTTTCGGTATACACCTCTTTGCTACCCTGATTAATCATCGGTTCAATTGCCAGACACATTCCGGCCCTTAATCGATATCCTTGTTTCGGTTGTCCAAAATTTGGAATTTGCGGTTCTTCATGTAATTCCGTGCCTACACCGTGTCCCACTAATTCACGTACCACCGAATAACCATAAGATTCCACATGAGTCTGAATAGCATGACCAATATCTGACACATAGTTTCCAGGAATGGCCTGTTGAATGCCCAGCATCAATGCAGCCTTGGTCACATCCATCAATTTTCTCTTTTTCGATGAAATCTCGCCTACGGCATAAGTACAGGCAGAATCACCATAATAACCATTTTTTTCGACACCGCAATCAATACCGACTACCTGACCATCCAGCAGTTTATCTTTTCCCGGGATGCCATGTACTACAACATCATCGATTGAAATGCATAACGAGGCTGGAAATCCCATGTAGCCTTTAAAAGCCGGACGTCCACCGCGTTTCACGATAAATTCTTCCGCCATCCGATCTAAATCACCAGTAGCGACACCCGGCTTGATATGCTCATTAAGCATAATAAGGGTGTCCGCAACAATCTGACAACTCTCACGAATCATTTCAATTTCTCGTTTTGAGCGGATTCGAACCATTAAATACGTCTCCGACCTCGAATTTTTCCTTTAGTAAGGAAACCATCATAATGACGCATCATCAAATGGGATTCAATCTGCTGTAAAGTATCGAGGGCAACACCAACTATAATCAACAGACTGGTTCCGCCAAAGAACGATGCCAGATCATATCCAATATCCATTGCGTTCATAAGAACATAAGGGAATATTGCGACTGCAGCCAGGAAAAATGATCCCGGTAAGGTAACCCGAGTCAGGATATTGTCAATATATTCGGACGTTTTCTTGCCTGGACGAATACCGGGAATGAAGCCGCCATGTTGTTTCATCTGGCTGGCCACCTGCACCGGATCAAATGCTATTGCAGTATAAAAATAGGTGAAGAAAATAATCATTGATCCAAAAATCAGCCAGTAGAACCAGTGCGTGGTTGAAAATACCCTCATCATCCCCTGCATAAATTCACTTTCGCTGAAGAATGTGGCCACTGTACTTGGGATCATCATAATCGAGCTGGCAAAAATGATCGGCATTACACCGGAGGTATTAACTCTCAGGGGAATATGGGTGGACTGGCCTCCATAGACTTTACGACCAACAATACGTTTGGCATACTGAACTGGAATCTTTCGTGTTCCCTGGGTCAACAATACAACAAAGGCAATAATCATAAACATGATGGCAATCAGTATGACTTCCATCAAAATCGAATGCACACCTTCACGGACTAATGTAATTTCAGTAATAATTACATTGGGCAGCCGGGCAACAATACCAACCATGATGATCAGAGAAATACCGTTACCAATTCCCCGTTCGGTAATTCTTTCACCAAGCCACATTATTAATATTACACCAGTCACCATACAGACCATTGCCACAAATTTAAAACCGATCCCCGGGAAAGGTACAACCGATATCGTCACTCCGCCTACAGGTGCAGTAAGAGATTCCAAGAACAGGGTAATACCATAAGACTGCATTAAAGCAATCAGGACTGTTCCATAACGGGTAATCTGAGTCTTCTTTTTCCTGCCTTCATCACCTTCTTTATCCAATCGCTGGAAGTAAGGTACTACCGAACTCATCAATTGAATAATGATTGAAGCCGAGATATAGGGCATAATTCCCAGGGCGAACAGGGTCGCTTTTTGGAAAGCACCGCCAGCAAACAGATCGTATAATCCGAATAATGTATTCTGGAAATTCTGCATTGCAGCACCAAGCGCCTCGCCATTAATTCCCGGAATCGGGACATGGGCGCCAATCCTGACGACAATCAAAATGCCTAGAGTAAAAAGAATTCGCTTGCGTAATTCGGGTATGTTGAAGATGTTACGAAATTTATCAATCACAGGAACGTAGCTGATCCTCCCGCCTTTTCAATTTTTTCAATAGCAGATTTACTGAAAGCATTGGCCGTCACGTTAACTTTTTTAGTCAATTCTCCACCACCCAATATTTTAACCGGGGTCTGAATATTTTTAATAGCCCCACTCTCGTACAAAGTATCCAGGTTTACATTATCCAAACCAAGTTTTTCAAGTGTATCCAGATTAATAATCTGCACTTCTTTTCTGAAGGGATAATTGGAAAAGCCTCTTTTTGGCAACCGCCGTGAAAGAGCCATTTGACCACCTTCAAACCAGGGGCGTTTCTTATTTCCGCTTCTACTGCCAGCACCTTTGTGTCCGCGGCCAGCGGTTTTACCGGTGCCGGATCCGTGACCACGTCCTAAACGTTTGGTTTTTTTTGTTGCACCTTCTGCCGGTTTTAAAGAACCTAATTTCATACCACTTCCTCAACTTTTACTAAATAGTCAACTACGCGGATCATACCACGTATTTGATCAGTATCATTCAGTTCAACCGTTTGGTGCATCTTCCTTAACCCAAGAGCTGCCAGGGTTAATTTGGCTTTCATGGAATATCCGATTTTACTACGGGTTTGAGTTATCCGTAATTTTTTCTGTTTTGCTTTAACCATGATTATTTAAATATTTCCGGGATAGTTATTCCACGACGATTTGCTACTGAAACGGCGTCGTGAAGATTTTCTAAAGCACTAATTGTTGCTTTAACAACATTCATCGCATTGTTTGAGCCAATAGATTTTGTCAAAATATCAGTGACGCCTACCTGCTCCATTACCGCCCGAACATTGGCTCCGGCAATAATACCGGTACCGGTACTGGCTGGCTTCAGTAAAACTTTACTGGAACCATGTTTACCAATAATCTTATGTGGTATTGTGCCGTTCAATAAAGGTACCCGAATTAGAGATTGTTTGGCACTTTCTTTGGCTTTGGTAATAGCCAGTATTACTTCTCCGGCTTTTCCAACGCCAACACCAACATGACCATGACCGTCACCTACAACGGCAATAGCGGAAAATCGAAAACGTTTTCCGAGCGCGTTAACCTTTGCAACGCGTCGTATTTTTACAATTGTTTCTTCTTTTAGATCCAATTCTGCTGGATTAATGATCGCCAAGATTTTGCTCCCTGAGATTAGAAATTCAAACCGTTTTTACGAGCTGCATCAGCCAAAGCTTTTACTCTGCCGCGGTAGATGAAACCATTACGGTCGAAAACTATTTCATTAATGTCTTTTGCCAATGCGCGCTGTGCCAGTTCTTTACCAACAATCTGACTCTGCTCAATTTTACTGCCGGCTTTCTTCAGTTTAACCTGAATTGATTTATCCACAGTCGAACAAGCAACCAATGTATGTTTCTCAATATCATTAATGATTTGACCATAGATGTGTCGTGCACTGCGAAATACAACCAACCGCATTCTACTGAGATCACCAGTAGCTGGCCGTTTGCTACGGTTGCGACGGCGCTGAAAGCGCTTGGCATTTTTTGAAATTATGCTCATCAGGCCACTCCTACAGTCTTGCCTTGTTTAATACGGACATATTCATCACTGTAACGAATACCCTTGCCTTTATAGGGTTCGGGCTTGCGGAAAGATCTTATTTTAGCGGCGACTTCACCAACTAATTGTTTATCAATTCCGCTGACAGTAATATCGGTACGCTTTGCAACTAATGTAATGCCTTCGGGTGGTTTAAATAAGATATCATGAGAATAACCCAGTTGCAGTGAAAGTAAATTTTCTTTCATGGAGGCCTGGTAGCCAACACCAACAATTTTCAAATCACGGGAAAATCCCTGGGACACGCCAGTCAAGGCATTCGCCAAAATCATACGATTGGTACCGTGAAGAGACTTAGATTGACGAGTGTCGGAAGATCTTTCAACAACTAAATTATTTCCATCCTGTTTAACAGATATTTCCGGGTGAATATCAACTGTTAAAGTTCCTTTTGGACCTTTAACAAGCACTGAATTTTTTTCCAGAACGATCGAAACACCGTCCGGAATATTGATTTCTTTTTTACCTATTCGTGACATAATCTTACCAAACGTTGCAAAGTACTTCACCGCCAATATTCATTCTCTTGGCAGTCTTATTCGAAATTACACCTCTGGATGTCGAAAGAATGGCAATGCCAAGTCCGTCTAACACACGGGGTAGGTTATGATTGCCAACATATACCCGTCGACCGGGTTTACTGACACGCTCGATACCGGCAATAACCGCTTTCCGGTTAAAATCATATTTCAGGAATATCCGAATAATTTCGATATTACCATCGGCGACAAATATGAAATCCTCGATATAATGTTCTTCTTTTAATATGAAGACAATTCGTTTTTTCATATTCGAAGCCGGTACATCAACCCACCGTTTATTGGCGGAAAATCCGTTTCTAATTCGCGTTAATAAATCCGCAATGGGATCAGTCATTGACATTAAAATTTCTCCTTACCAACTGGCTTTTATTACACCAGGGATTTCACCCTTAAGTGCCATTTCCCGGAAACAAATACGGCACAAGCCGAAACGTCTCATATAACCATCCGGGCGTCCGCAGTTAAAACAGCGATTATATCCTCTGACTTTAAACTTTGGGACTCTATTTGCTTTAACAATTAGAGATTTTTTTGCCATTATGCAGCCTCAACACCTTCAGTTTTAACTGGTTTATTGCGTAATGGAAAGCCGAATTCTTTCAATAGCCAGTACGCTTCATCGTCGGTCTTAGCTGTTGTAGACAAAGAAATGTCCATTCCACGAATGCTATCAATCTTATCGTAATCAATTTCCGTGAACACGATCTGTTCTTTTACGCCAAAAGAAAAGTTACCTCGCCGATCGAATGATTTAAACGACAATCCGTTAAAATCTCGGGTACGGGGCAAAGCAATTGAAATTAAGCGTAAAAGAAATTCGTACATTTGATTGGATCGCAATGTAACCCGACAGCCAACCGGAAATCCTTTTCTGACCTTAAAATTCGAAATATCTTTGCGTGATTTTGTAGTAACTGCTTTCTGACCACTAATTACCGACAATTCCCGCAAAGCACTTTCAAGAGCTTTGGGGTTATTCTTGGCATCACCGATACCCATATTAATGGAAATTGCCTGCAATCTGGGTACTTCCATCACATTTTTGTAGCCAAATCTTTTTAATAGAGCCGGGATTACTTTATCTCTATAATATATTTTTAGCAAAGGTGAATAGGCTTTACTGACTTTTTTAACTGCAACCTTAGCACTGGTTTTTGCCGGTGCTTTTTTATCGGCAACTTTCTTAGCTGGAGCTTTGGGTGTAGTTGCTTTTTTGGCGGCGGTTTTCTTAGCCGGAGCTTTAGGGGAGGTTGCTTTTTTGGCCGGGGTCTTCTTTGCGGGAGCTTTGGCGGTCTTTTTAGGCGCCTTCGGCTCTGCTGCCGTTGTTGATTTTTTAGGTGTTTTCTTTTCTTCAGCCATCT
>JABMPO010000287.1 GCA_013203015.1 Fidelibacterota bacterium | reverse complement strand
GAATATGAAGTGCAATATTGGTAAAACCGACCGGATGATCCGGATCATCGTGGGGGTTGTTATCCTGGCGATCCACTATATTTATTATGCGGTCACTGGCTATTACTGCGTCTGGGCTAACCTTGGTTATATTCCCTTACTGACTGGCTTGTTTAGATGGTGTCCGATCTATCTGCCGTTTAAGATGGATACTTCGAAAAACGACTGATTTCCACCGGTTACCTCCTCAGTTAGTTAAGCAACTTCAGCGCCAAGATAGCGGCGGCGTTGAAAGCTACACAGCACCTTGATCTACCCGTGATTCAAGACTTCTTTCACCATATCACTGACATCTTTTAACCGGAAGGGTTTACCGAGCACCCGCATCTCCGGATCAATGTCAAATTTCTTATAGAACCCTTGGCTGGCATAACCATCATGTTGCTTCACCAATCCGTAAACCATTGATAATCCCAGCCCAGTCCCTTCACCAATTTCTCTGGTGGTGAAAAACGGCTCGGCCCGAGGACAATCTCTGTCTTTGGCTAACCAGCCCGGGAATTGTAAAAGAATATTTTAGAAATTTCAGGAAGTCTGTAGAATAACAATATCTGCCGGTTGAAAATACCAGACCGGGGCCATTAACCTCTTTTTTCTTTTGAACGTGTCCGGGTCTTTTTTCCCTTGGCCTTTGTGCCAGTCTTATGTTTACTGCCGGCCCGTTCTTTTTTAAATAGTGAAATATTCAGAGGCTGACCGGAAACGACTACCTTCTTCAGCAAGTTCAGCAGATGCTTGGGCATTCCCTCCGGTAAATCGACAGTGCTGAATTCCTTAAATATATCGATCCGGCCGATAAATTCGCTATCCAGCCCGCTCTCGTTGGCAATGGCACCAACAATATTACCGGGTTTAACGCCATGGGAATGTCCCACTGTAATTTTAAAACGCTCCATTCCTACTTCCGGGCGAGTGAATGGCTTATGTGGTTTTTCGCCCCGGGTACTTTTTTCACTGCCTCGGCGGCCACGTCTTTCAGATTTCTCCCGCAGCGGTTTTTCTCTGGCCCTGACCGGTTCCGGCTTTAACAGCAACGGGTTATCCCCCTGGACAAGCTTTGCCAGAGCGGCAGCGATCTCGATGGAGGGAACATTAGATTCCATGCGGTACTGGTCGATTATCTGCGCATAGGGTTCAAGATCATCGGTTCCCAAAGCCTGGGTGATCCGCTCCTTAAAGCGTTCGATCCGTTTATCATTGATATCGGCCGTGGTGGGCAATTTCATCAATTCGATTTTTTGATTGGTGGCTTTTTCGATAGCACGCAACAATCGTTTTTCCCGAGGAGCCACGAACAGAATAGCTTCACCTTTTCGTCCCATGCGGCCGGTACGGCCGATGCGATGGACGTATGCTTCGGTATCATAGGGAATATCATAATTGATTACATGGCTGATGCGGTCAACGTCCAATCCCCGGGCGGCCACATCGGTGGCAACCAGGATGTTCAACTTACCCGCTTTCAATCGTTCTAAAGTACGTTCCCGCTGGCGCTGTTGGATGTCACCATTGAGAGGAGCTGAGTCATAACCACGGGCTTCTAACTTCTCGGAAAGTTCGGCGGTACTAACCTTGGTGCGAACAAAAATGAGGATGGCGTCAAATACTTCCCCCTCCAATATCCGGGTTAGTGCGTCCAATTTGTGGTAGCCGCTCACCATCCAGTAACGTTGATTAGTGGTCTCCACGGTGGATGTTCGGGTTTTGATGTAGATTTCCCGGGGGTCATTCAGATATTTCTGGGCGATCTTGCGAATGGCCATGGGCATCGTTGCGGAAAATAAGGCAATCTGCCGTTGCTCGGGCGTCTTGTCCAGTATCCATTCCACGTCTTCAATGAATCCCATGCGTAACATCTCATCAGCCTCATCCAATACCAGGGTGGATATGGCAGAAAGATTCAAGGTCCCCCGGCGGATATGATCCATTACCCGCCCCGGTGTGCCAACCACAACCTGGACACCCCGTTTCAATTGACGTAATTGTATTGTATAACTCTGTCCGCCATAGATTGGCAGGATATGAAAATTTTTCAGACGGGCGGCGTAACCCTGAAATGCTTCCGCAACCTGGATCGCCAATTCCCGGGTGGGTGTCAACACTAGAACCTGGGGATACTGGGCTTTCAAATCGATCCGCGAAAGCAGCGGCAAGGCAAAAGCGGCGGTTTTTCCCGTACCGGTTTGAGCCTGGCCCACTACATCATGGCCTTCCAGCAGATTGGGTATTACCTTAGACTGGATTGGTGACGGTGTTTCGTAGCCGAGATCCTGAACCGCTTTAAGAACCGGCTCGGCCAGCCCGAAGTCATCAAATTCGACTATGGGGTTTTGTTCGTTAGTCATGGTTTTTGTCCTTTTGTCACTTATACTTGGTCAGGATTAATAATATGTTGCGGCCTTAATTCACTCAACCGGAAACGAAATCAGTATTTATTCCTTAATGGGCACAGTTAATATAGAATAAAGTTTAATTATGGCAGGGGCGAATTTCGCCCAAAGTAAGTCGAAATAAAATAACTGAATTAAAAATGGACCAGCAAAGAAAGGGTTGGTAAGTATATTACTTTTTTTCTTGCGTATTAGTGGCGAATTATTTGAGTAAAATCATTTTATTTGTCTGAACATAAGTACCAACACGAATCTGATACAGATAAACACCGGCGCTGACTGGTTGACCCATATTATTCGCTGCGTTCCATTGCACCGATTTGTATCCTGCAGGTTGCGTTTCAGATACCAGTGTCTTCACTTCTTTGCCTAACAAGTCATAAATGGTGATTTGGACATCTGATTTTTCAGGTAACTCGTACTGGATGGTGGTGACAGGATTAAAGGGATTGGGGTAGTTCTGGTAGAATTTGAATTCGATCGGAATTCCGGTTCCATCTGCTGAAGTACCGTTGGGAGTGGATTGCAATAGGTAGTGGACTGTGTCGCTGGTACCATCGCCGGTCGAATTAGTTACGATCCAATCTAAATCCACAAACTCATCGAATGCATCGAAGGTAAGCGAAATGTGGACAGAATTTGATTCTCCCGGCTGTAAGGCAATTTGTCCGGAGTGGTAGGTGGTAACACTATCACTCAGGAGCTGATAATTATAGGACTGCTTGGCCCAGCCTTCGTTGATAAAATTAAAAGTGAGTGTATTCTGAATTGTATCAGCGGAAATCAGACGTGCGTTTCCCTGGAGGGCGAAATCCGGACCGACAATGGAATGTGCCTGAGGATACAGGTTTGTTATCCGTTCTGAACGATAGTGCGATAATACACCTTCCAGCTTGAGCGACCAAACTATCTGGGAATCTGGTGCAACCTCAACAATATAGCCGGACTGTCCGGTGGTAATAAGCGTATTGCCACTGATCAGACGATCGCTGTCACCCATAATACTACCATACATGGTATCAGGAAGCACAGATTGCCAGGAAATTTCAGCGGTTGGAATAGAGTCAGTACCACCGATCTCAATCTCGAGCGCAGTGGAAATTGGTGGTGTCCCGTGCCCGCCATTATTAAACATTAGCAAGTTGCCATTGGCCAATTTTGAAATGGCATGCTGATAATTAATATTAAAATCGTTACCTATAGTTACATCGCCAGATGGCAAACTATATCCCAACATCCAAATGACATCACCAGCAGGATAGGCTATTTTGGTAATCCGGGATAAGTTCCGCGTTGAAAAATAGATTACGCTTTCAAGTGTATCAAAATGAATTGAATTGCTATGGGTCCAATCGTGTGAACCGCCAGCTTGAGTCTGGTAATGAATATAATTAAAATCTTCTTTACTGAAATGATCATGGGTACTCCAGCTCCACACAATTTGACCATCTTCATTAAACTCTACAATTGCATCTCCCACCCAATTAATATAAGGATTAGTCGTACTATTAAATGGGAGTGTTACATATTTTAATTCCGATACGCTTACCTGCCTGATGCCCATATAGTGGCCATTATCTAATTTAACAAAATCGTGGTGGAGTAAATCATTGCTGCCACGCCAGAAAATCCCGCCTTCCCGAGTTATTTCCGTACCATGTCCATTGGGGTCTTTATAAGCCAGAAAATTGCCATTGGGAAGAAAATGCGTAATACGAAATTTCTCGCTGTATAAAGGTGATGCAAGAAACCATTTGATTGCACCTGTTTGGTTCACTGCAATTGCCAATATTCTTCCATTGATATCAAACATTGTCAAACCCGGAGTATATAATCCGGGAATGGGATTATTGATTGTATATCCGGGAATAGAGGGAAGTACCATGATTTGAAAATTGCGTGGCACAGACCATTCGCCGGTAACTCCATCGGAAATTATAGAGCGCACACGCCAGCTATAATCATTGTCCCATTGGAGTCTGTTATCAATAAGGCAGGACAGTGTAGAATCTATCAGATTGAGAACCGTCGTATCATCATTGGATATTTCAATTTCATAGGCAATGGCGTTGGGCATTTGATCCCAGGTAAATAAAACCTGGGTATAATTCAGATCTTTTCCATCTGATGGATTCCATTCAGCCCACGCTGGGGCGAAATGCAGAAACTGCAAGCCACAGAAGATAAGTGTGTACAATCGCATCAGCATGCTTTCTTCACCTAATGAAGCCGCAACTAATCTATTTCAACAAAATAATTTTTTGCTTGGCAGTGAATCCATCGGCCTGGAGACGCGCAAAATAAATGCCGCTGGCAGATTGGCTGGCATTCCAGGTAATATTATGTATACCGGCCGGCTGTTCTTCATTAACCAAAACCGCCACTTCACGTCCTGATATGTCATAGATTGTTAATCTGATATGACTGACGGCTGGGGTAGCATACTGCAAGTTTGTGATCGGGTTGAATGGATTTGGATAAGCGGCATCAAATTTATAGCTGGCTGGCAAAAAATTATCTTCCGTAGCTGTATTCGGGGTGGAATAAACATCATATTGATATTGTACTTCCCGTGCCGGTGCACCTGCTGGTGTTACCGTAATTTGAACTATATCCGGATAAATATCATAATCAACATTGCCGGTGATAATGATACTTGCAGAATCTTCCGCTGCCAGGGTCACCTCACCAGAACCACTGAACCAGCCATAACTATCAATGATCGAATAGGTGTAGGTTTCTGGCATGAAGCCTTCGTTGAAGATATAGAATTTCAGATAAGAATTTCCTTCCTCTCGAAAAATTGTTGGAGTTGTGAAACCCGTCGCCAGATCAGGCTGGATTACCGAGTAGGCTTTCGCGTATAGGCCTGGTATCCGTTCCGATGCATACATTGATCTGGTTCCGTTAGCACCAAACCGCAATTGCCAGATTATATCATTGGTAACGGTGTTAACTTCAATAATGTGACCATTATATATTGGGTTTGTGGGGTTGGCGGCAGTGATTAATGAATTACCATTGGCCAGCCGGTCACAATCGCCCTGAGATCGCGTATACAGACTATCTGGGAGGACATATTCCCAGACCAGTTCTGCGGTTGGGATGGAATCGGTTTCGGTCAGGGCAATTTCAATACCGCGGGACACCGGTGGTGAATTGGTATTGCCATTATCATACAGGATTAAATTTCTATTGTCGAGCATCTCAATCGCATGTTGCCAGCTGAACCCCAGATCATTGCCAACCTGAACATCGCCCGAGGGCATCGCCTCTCCCATATTCCAGACAACCGCACCGGTTGCGTAATCAATTTTGGTGATCCGCGATAATTGACGGACAGATATATAGACGGCACTTTCAACCGGATCATAATACAGTGCATTTGAATGTGTCCAATCAAACGATCCTGCAGCAAAAGCAAGGGCAAAGGCAGTGGAATCATAATCCAGCATGTTGAAATGATCAAAAACACTCCAGGTCCAGATTTCATTCCCATCATGATCCCATTCATATAATACATCACCTTTCCATGGAATCGAATCAATACCAGCGCTATCGAAATCGGCAGTCCAGGGACCATCAGGTATGGGACCCATTACTTCAGTTCTGGACAATGCCATGAAATTTCCATTGGGCATGGCTATGATTCCATGATGAATACCTTCCGGTGGTGCCCAGACGATCTGATTATCAAGTGTCATCTCATAGGGCGTAGTTAAGAAATTTCCATTGGGTAATATCTCAGCCAGATGAACATTCCGTGTTACGGTTGGATTCTGGGCAATGAAGAAGACGGTGTTGCCGTACATATCCAGTGCCATCATAATGGCTTTTCTTGTCAAATTTGCCATTGTCAGGCCTGGTTGATAGGCAGCGGTATCATTGATGGTAACAATCATATCTGGTACATCTGATGGCAGTGGTTCGGTCACGAAATAAGCCGGCTCGCTCCAACTACCAGTCTCGCTCGCTTGATTGATACTTCTGATACGCCAGAT
>JABMPO010000034.1 GCA_013203015.1 Fidelibacterota bacterium | reverse complement strand
CGCGACCTCCGGCTTGACAGGCCGGCGTTCTAACCAACTGAACTACGATCCCAAAAATTATTTTAGTGCTTTGTCGCGGTAGATCAGAGCAGTGGGGATAATCACAACATAACCGGTAAATAACATAATCGGTGCGATTGTCAGGCTTTGGAAGCTGTTAACATCACCCAGGGCCATAACGATATACCCCAGTACAATCATGACAATACCCAGCAGAAACAGCAAATAATTCTTTTTTGTAAAAGCCCAGCCTTCGAATAAATGAAGACCCTTTTTTTGTTTTTCCGTGCTCATGGCAGCCGCGAAAATACAGCCTATTTTCAGTACGAACAAAATGAAATAATATTATTAATTATATTAGCTAATAAAAATTGACTAGTTAGAGGACAAAGGGGTAAATTCGCCGCCCTAAATACCATGCTAAATATTCCATTGATAAATTGTAGAAGTTTTTACCGGGGGGTTGCTCTGCTGACACTAATGATCGCAGTAATTACCAGTTACTGCATGATTGTTTTTTGGCATCAGGAAAACCCCTACAATCGAGTACGTGTAGAAGTGCCTGAGGGTGCGGGTTTAAGCAGCATTTCAAATTTATTAGTGGATCAAAAAATTATTAGAAACCAGAAATCCTTCCTGCTGGCTGCCCGGTTTTTAGGCCAGGAGCGGAATATCCCGGCGGGGATATTTTCCCTGCGAAACGCTGAATCAAATTACAGTATAATTCAGCAGTTGATACAGGGAGTCCCTAATGTTGTGTCCGTGACAATAATTGAAGGCTTGACCATCCCGGACATTGCTGCTGAATTTGCCACGACATTGGGATTAGACCAGGATAAGTTTATTGCTTTGTGCCATGATTCCGCTTTTATCAAAACGCTTAATTTGCCGGTAAACACTAATCTGGAAGGCTTTTTATATCCTGAAACCTATCGTTTTTTTGAGAGTCAGAATGAAAATGAAGTTATCATCAGGCTGGTCGACGAATATAAAAAAGATTTTAGCGAGTTGATGAAAGAGTCCCAGACAAAAATTGGGCTTTCTGAACTCGAAGTTATCACAATGGCCTCAATAATCGAGGGCGAGGTCATCTATGATGAGGAACGACTGATCGTCTCGGCAGTCTATCATAATCGCCTGAAAAAACGGATGCGTTTACAGGCTGATCCAACAATCCAGTACATCATCGATGGCCCACCGCGGCGGTTACTTACCCGCGATCTGGAACTTAAATCACCCTATAACACCTATCGGAATTATGGGTTGCCTATCGGCCCGATTAATAATCCGGGTAGACAATCAATTCTAGCGGCTTTGAATCCGGCCGAGGTTGATTATTTGTATTTTGTCGCCAAGGGCGATGGATTTCACACCTTTTCCCGTACGCAGAAAGAACATAACCGGGCAAAACGCCAGTTTCAGCGCGTGCGCTGGAATGTTGCTCGAGAACGAAGAAAGAATAATCAGGGATAATTATACAGTCGATGAGTTTGAAGAATCTGAATAAATCGCAAAAAGCTGCCGTTGAGGCAGTCGAAAAACCGATACTGGTTTTTGCCGGTGCCGGTAGTGGCAAGACCCGGGTGATTACCCACAAGATATCTTATCTGATCCAGCAGGGTCTTTATCAGCCTCATGAAATTCTGGCGGTCACGTTCACCAATAAGGCTGCCAAAGAGTTAAAGAAGCGCGTCGGCAAATTGCTGAAGCAGGATCAAGTAGCAGTTAATGTTGGTACTTTTCACTCAATCTGTGCCCGCCTGCTACGAGCGGAAATAACCCGTCTTGGTTTCAGTTCGGATTATGCTATTTATGATGTTAAAGACCAGACCGATTTACTGAAACTGATTCTTGAAACCAAAAATATTTCAAAAACTTTTGTCTCTCCCAAGCAGGCCAAGAATGCGATCAGTAATTTCAAAAATGTTTTACTATTTCCCGAGGATGTAGCAGCCAAGGCCAACAATATCAGAGAACGGACGATTGCAGATATCTATGCCACTTACCAGTCAGATCTGAAACGTAATAATGCGGTGGATTTTGATGATTTGTTGATCCTTCCGCTGGTCATATTTGAAAAACATCCGGCCGTACTGAAAAAATACCAGCAAAAGTGGAAATATATTGTTGTGGACGAATATCAGGATACAAATCGGCCTCAATTTTTATTTGTCTCACAATTGGCCGAAAAGCATAACCATATTTGTGTAGTTGGCGACGATGACCAATCAATTTATGGTTGGCGAGGCGCTGATATCAGAAATATTCTCGATTTTGAAAAAGTCTTTAAGGATTGCAAAGTATTTAAGCTCGAAAAAAATTACCGGTCCACACAAAAAATATTATCGGCTGCCACCACAATGGTGCGCAATAATATTAATCGAGCGGATAAAGAATTGAAATCGGTCAAAGGGCTCGGCGAAAATCTAGGTTTGATTGAAACGCAAGATGAGCTGGAAGAAGCTGCTGCTGTAGTGAATGCGATTGAGAAAGAAATCAAATTGCATAAGCGAAAATTCGGTGATTTTGCCATTCTTTATCGTACCAATGCCCAATCTCGGGCGCTGGAAGATAGTCTGATGCGAATGGGTATCCCCTATGATATTGTTGGTGGTATTAGGTTTTATATGCGTAAGGAAATCAAGGATTTTCTGGCTTATTTGCAATTAATTGTTAACCTGGAAAACACAATTGCATTGCGCCGTGTCATCAATTTTCCACCTCGGGGAATCGGCAGCAAGACAATCGATAAATGTAATAAACAGGCTCAAGCGGTTAAAAAACGATTATTTGATGTACTGGAAAATCCATCGGCAATGGATATCCGCGGCAAACAAGCCGATTCTTTGGCAGGCTTTTTCAAGACTGTCACCAAATATCATGATTTACTGGATAAGGTAAATGCCAGCGAACTAGCCCAGACTTTAATCGAGGATACCGGTTTTATTCGCTATTACAAGGAGCAAAATTCTCCTGAGGACCATGAACGGGTTGAAAATATTCAGGAATTACTGAAGGCAATTGATGAGTTTACCCATCGGTCACAGGATAAGAGTTTGCGCCAGTTTTTGGAAGAAGTCACCCTATTGACCGATATCGATAATTGGAAAGAACAGGTCAATCGAATTACACTGATGACGATGCATTCTTCCAAAGGCTTGGAATTTCCAGTTATATTTGTTACTGGCCTTGAAGATGGTCTATTACCTCATTTTAATTCCCTGGATGACGACGATAAAATCGAAGAAGAGCGGCGCCTGCTTTATGTGGCCATAACCCGCGCACAGAACCAGGTGTATTTGATGTATGCCAACGCTCGTCGCCGGATGGGATCGGACCAGATTCTGGGTTTAGTTTCCCGATTTGTGCAAGAAATCCCCGATAAATATCTCGAGAAAATAAAATTCACATCCGCGCTGACCAGGAAGGTGATTAAGTCGGGAATGGGTAAAACCAAGACCGTAGTAAAGCGAACCGTAACCGGTTTCGATGATTTTAAGGTCGGTGATT
This sequence comes from Fidelibacterota bacterium, assembly GCA_013203015.1. Taxonomy (GTDB): domain Bacteria; phylum Fidelibacterota; class Marinisomatia; order Marinisomatales; family TCS56; genus JABMPO01. Next base: position 1,980 of record JABMPO010000034.1, on the reverse strand, counting down.
ATGTTGAGCATGCCATATTCGGTGTCGGTCAGATTAAAGCATTAAGCGGCAGTGGCGAAAACCAGCGTGTAGGAATTGTTTTTAAGGATGGTCAGAAGCGTAAACTGGTAGTGAAATTTGCTAAATTAATAAAAGTAGCGAATCCTAATTCCAACTAACAGAACTATTGGTAATTTATATGTACTTTTGCTCCAAAAGTATTGTAAATTAGATGAGATTCATTATCATTATGGAGTAATATGAACTCAGCTAGAATTGATTTGCGAGCTATAATCAAGCAGGAAGGCCTGCGGTATACAACCCAGCGCGAGGCGGTCTGGAGAGAATTACAATCTTCTGACAACCACCGCGATGCGGAGAGTATCTATTTTACTTTGCGAGGACGGAGTATCAACATTTCACGGGCGACAGTTTACCGAACGATCGAAATACTGGTTAAATACAATCTGGTGCGAAAACTTGACCTGGGCGATGGTAGAAGCCGTTTTGAGTGCAAGCTGGGTTCTGGTCATCATGATCACCTGATTTGTACAAAATGTGGTCGTATTGATGAATTTGTCAACGATGATGTGGAAGAACTACAGAAGTCCATTGCCGCAGAAAATAATTATGTCCTCAGCAATCATATTCATCAATTGTTCGGATTGTGTGAAAATTGCCAGAATGAAGAAGATAAATAGTTTATAAGCGGTATGGAATTCTCAACATTTCAGGGTCTCATCACCAGCATTATAATTATCAGTGCTGTGCTATTGGTGGGAAGAAATCTATTCCAACAGATTAAACCCGGCCCGGATAGAAGTTGTAATGGCTGTGCCGGTAATTGCAGTGTAGTACCTAAAGAATAGGTTGTTTATATAACAGATTACGCAGATTGCTTTGATTATTTGGGGATAATGCTAGATGGGCAGGGTTAATTCCCTGTAGCTTGTTTCAACTAAAACTTACACTGTTATATTGTTACTCTACTGCTTTCAGCGGGGTATTTCATTTTTCGAGTGATTTCAGCATTCTATAAGAATTACCGCGCATCTGTTTTTGTTTTTTGTACCCTAGATTTTCATATAGATTTATTGCAGTATCATTTGTTTGAGCGACAAATAGGGTGATATCCGCGCAATTCATAAGCCGAGCTTCCGATTCGGCACGGGCGATTAGTAATTTCCCAAGACCGCTGCCTCGGGATTCGGGTGAAATTATTAAGTGAAAAATATGTGCGCGATTATTAGCAGGTAAATACCGCAGACTGATATGGCCGACAATCCAGCCCTTATCTTCAATGACAAATGATTTGGTTGAAGAAATTTCAAGGTAGTAGCTTTTCCATTGCGTAAATTTAAATGGGAATCGTATTTTGGGAGCGGCAAGATTCAAATCCTTGGGATTACGAAACCACTTGGAGAGACAAGCCTGCAGAATACCGGCGTCTTTGGAATTGTTATAATTTATTGAGCGAATCAAGTGTGCCATTAAGTATCCCTAAATTATCGAACAAACTAAGCGTGCCAATTTAATTAATAAATATGCAACCGACATAACCGGCGTATAGCAACAACCCTATTTACCATGAAATCAATCACAACAATCGATAAATTTACCGAAGGAGCAAAAGTCCAGGGTTTTTATCTGTGCAGCGAGAAACATATCCGGCATACACGAGCCGGTGATCTATATCTGGATTTAGTCTTGCGTGATAGAACCGGATCCATTTCTGCCAAAATATGGGATAAAATTGAAAAATATGCCAACCGATTTGAAAATTCTGATCCGGTGGCAGTTTCCGGTCTTGTAGAAACCTATCAGGACCGCATGCAACTGGTGATAAAAAAAATAAATCGTGCAACAATTCAACATTACGCCCGCTATGGGTATGATCCGGCATTGATTGTACCTGCTTCTGTGCACGATCCCAATGAAATGTGGCTTGAAATCGTTGCGCTAATTCGGCAAATCAGAAATCCCTGGCTAAAGAAACTGGTT
>JABMPO010000286.1 GCA_013203015.1 Fidelibacterota bacterium | reverse complement strand
CGATAAAGGTGAAGTGACCTATTTGCGCTGTCCCGGCAGCGATGGCCAATTTGGGGTCATGGCCCGCCACACCAATGCCATGTTTGCGTTAGTTGAAGGTGAAATCAAAGTTGTTACCGATAAGGAAACCAGCTATTTAGCTACCCGTGGTGGTTTTGCCGAAGTGACTGGCAAAGAAGTGAAAATACTGGTGGAAACTGCCGAGCACACCGCCGAGATTGACCTGGATCGGGCACAGACAGCCCTTGAAAGGGCTAAGCAGCGGATTAGCGAAAAAGCTCCGGATATGGATTTGGCTCGCGCTGAATTATCGATAAAACGCGCCCTGACCCGACTGCGGGTTGCCAAACATCACCAGATCTGATTTTTATAAACCGTTAAAACGGTTATGTAATAATTCCCATCCATTAACCCACAGTTAAAACTGTGGGCTGGTTTAAATTCTATGAAACCAACATTTATAGCCCACTGAAGTTTTCAGTTGCACATATTAAAATTATTTTAATAATGAAATAGCCCGCGGTTTTAACCGTGGGTAATAGCGATAACCCAACTCCTAACCGTTTCAACGGTTTTATAAAGTTACAGTTTGGTGCAAAAATGATTTGTAACCGTTTTAACGGTTTATAAATTGAATCGTTGTTAATTATAAATGGAGGTATACGATGTCACATTCTTTATCAAAAGTATGGATTCATGCCATCTTCGGGACGAAAGACAAGCAACCACTGATCGATAAGGATAATTCTTTTCCAATTCATAGACGGATAGCTGAACAATTCGAAAAAATTGGTTGCCAGGTTCAGATCATAAATGGAATTCCTGATCATGTCCATGTTCTATTTCTAATGCCTATCGATAAATCGATTGCTGAAATCATGAAAGCAGTGAAAGGCGGGTCGTCCCATTGGCTTAACAGGCAGGATTTCATGAAAACCAAATTTGCCTGGCAAATTGGCTATGGAGTCTTTTCAGTCAGCGAATCGCAGGTGGAGGCGGTGGAAGAATATATTAAAAACCAGATTGAACACCATCGCAAACGCACCTATCAGGAAGAAGTTGATCTATTTTTGAAAAACTACGGACTGGGGTAAACCGTTAAAACGGTTAGCCATATACATTAGCTCGTTTCCCACGGTTAAAACCATGGGCTATATCTGTTACTAATTAGTATTCCCGATTACAATTGCCAGTTAAAAATTCACCCACAACTTCAGTTGTGGGTTATAAAAATTCAGGTAATGATAACCGTTTTAACGGTTTACCTGCGCAAAAACTGTCCTGCCTGATCAGAATACCTATCTGAGGAAAGGATTTAATAATATTGAATTATTCCAATAACCAATAAATTCAGCCCTGTATTTTGAATTGATAATAATATAGATCGGAAAAATTATGTTCAAACGAACCCATACTTGTGGTGAGTTGCGAAAAAGCAATATTGAAATCGATGTAAATCTGAACGGTTGGGTGAACACAGTAAGATTGCATGGTCAGGTTGTATTTATCGATCTGCGAGATCGTTACGGTAAGACCCAGTTGGTCTTTAACACTGATACTTATATTGGGTTATTCGAGCAAATAAAACACCTTTCTATTGAAGATGTAATAAGTATCCGCGGAAAGGTGCAGTCCCGGGTAGCGGAAGCTGTAAATCCTGACTTGCCCACCGGCGAAATCGAAGTGCTGGTTGATCAAATGATCATTCTCAATGAAGCTGCGCCGCTACCATTCGTTATCACCGATCGCGAAAGCGCCCTGGAAGATTTGCGACTGAAATACCGCTATCTGGAACTGCGCACTGAAGAATTGCAGGAATATCTGGCAATCCGCCACCGGACTTATCAAACCGTACGCGACCACCTGACCAGTAATAATTTCATTGAAATTGAAACGCCGGTACTGATGAAATCCACTCCGGAAGGCGCCCGTGATTACCTTGTGCCCAGCCGGATTCACAAAGGCAAATTTTATGCCCTGCCCCAGTCACCCCAGACTTTCAAACAATTATTGATGATCGCCGGATTTGATCGCTATTTCCAGATCGTAAAATGCTTCCGTGATGAAGACCTGCGGTCTGATCGCCAACCTGAATTCACCCAGATTGACATTGAAATGTCTTTTGTTGACGAAGCCGATATCCGAGTGACCTGTGAAGCGCTGACCAGATCGATATTCAAGCAGGTTATCGATGTCGATGTACCTGAAACATTCCCGATTATCACTTATGCTGAGGCAATGGATAATTATGGTTCTGACCGACCGGACCTGCGTTTCAAATTGCAATTGCAGGATTGTAAACCATTTACCGATCGCTCCGATTTCAAGGCCTTCAAATCAGCTGAAACTGTGAAAGGAATTGTGCTTCCAAATGCTGAAGGCTATTCCCGCAAGGTTATCGATGGCCTGACTGAACAGGTGAAAAAGTATGGCGCCAAAGGTCTGGCCTGGATGAAAATGGTCGACGGTGCTCTTTCCGGTGGAATCTCAAAATTCTTTAATTCTGATCTTCAGCAAGAATTGATTGCTGAACTTGGGATCGAGAATAATGGGATATTATTTTTAATCGGTGATGAAAAGAAGGTGGTCTTACCGGCATTGGGAGCTCTGCGCAATGACCTGGCCAAACGCGAAAGCCTAATTGATGACAATATTTTCAAACCTGTCTGGGTGACCGATTTCCCAATGTTTGACTGGGATAGCAATGCCCAGCGACATGTAGCTATGCATCATCCTTTTACTGCGCCTCATCCTGATGACATGGAATTGCTTGAAAGCAATCCTCAAGCGGCGCGCTCCCGTGGCTACGATCTGGTAATTAACGGTCATGAAATTGCCGGAGGCTCAATCAGAATACACGATACAGATGTGCAGAAGAAAATATTTAATCTACTGAATATCAGCGCTGAAGAAGCACAGGCCAAATTCGGTTTCTTGCTGGAGGCGCTGACCTATGGAGCTCCGCCCCATGGCGGAATTGCCTATGGTTTCGACCGACTGATTATGATTCTGGCTAAAACCCACCAAATCCGCGACGTGATCGCCTTTCCCAAGACCACCTCGGCCATGTCACTCATGGATGGTACACCTAATATTGTGTCGGAAGAGCAATTACGGGAATTGGGAATTAAACTGGTCGAGAAATAATTTTTATACTTTGAGGATGCCATCCCTGTGAGGGATGGCATCCTTTCACTCTAAAATGGATAACTGCACTGAAATGCCAGCATGGGCACAATCGGGAAATCTGTAGGATCGTAATCGTCCATTGTCTCGCGCCAATCATTAACTCCAAGCGGGGGAACATAAACCAGACCAATTTCCGTTGAAAGGTTCACTTTGCCTCGGATTCGAGTTATACCTCCGGAAAAATGAAATTCAGTCAATGAGTGACCATCACCTTGTCCCCGGAAAAACGCGAAGTTACCGATTCCAATTCTAATATATTGAGGATACTTCCAGTTTGTAGCAAATTTTAGATTCGACTCAATTTTTGAAACAATCCCGGGAAATCCGCCAGCGACTATATCAACTGAAATTGTTTCAGTCATGCTATAACCACCGGTAAGCGCTAGATAGGGACCACCGGTGTTTCCTACTTGGATGCCCAGATTACCATTAAAACCGGTGCACACTGTAAATATACAAAGCAGAAAAACCAGGATCGATTTGGACATGGTTTCCTCCGATAATGATATTAAAGATATAGGGAAACTAGAGATTTGTCAAATAAAAAATTAATTTAGATCAATTGGTAGTGACAACACATGTGTTGTCACTACTTATTTGTCATATTTTTCTTTTTTCCGGGCTGCCCCACGTTTATTAGCATCTAACTCCATTTTCCGCAGACAGATGCTGGTTGGAGTAATCTCCACCAGCTCATCCTGGGCGATGAATTCGATTGACTGGTCTAGGGATAACAGTCGTGGTGGCCGTAACACTACCGTGGCATCCGAGGTGGATGCGCGCATATTGGTTAGCTTCTTTTCACGGGTGATATTAACCGTCAAATCTTCAGTACGATTACGCTCGCCAATGATCTGTCCGGCATAAACTTCCGCCCCGACTTCAATCTGCAGAATGCCACGATCCACCATGCCATGACAAGCATAGGTAGTAACCCTACCCTGACGGTCAGCTACAATTGCCCCTGCTGATCGCTGGGGAATGGGACCAAACCAGGGAGCGTAGCCGTCAAATAATTTATTCATGATCCCGGCGCCGTTAGTGTCGGTGAGAAATTGGCTACGGAAACCAATCAGACCCCGGGATGGAATCTTGAAT
>JABMPO010000285.1 GCA_013203015.1 Fidelibacterota bacterium | reverse complement strand
GCTGTAGGCGAGAAGGTATTAAAATTCGCCATATTTCAACCTGAAGAACGTTTAGACATCTACTAGACAAGGAGTTGGTGTAATGAAAAGATATTTAACTCGTCAAGGAATATGGGTATTAATACTCACATTGTTCATTGTTAATTTTGCCGATGCGGGCAGTAAAAGAAGGCGCGGAACATCCGGCGCCCAGGAATTACTGATTCCCGTGGGAGCACGTACCAGCGCTTTAGTAGGTTCCAATATGGCCAGCATCAACGGTCTCGAAGCCGTAGAATGGAATATGGCCGGCCTGGCCGCCATTGACGGCAACGGTGAAGCCATGTTTACACACTTAAACTGGCTGGCCGACATCGGTATTTCATACTTCGGTGTTGCCTCATCTTTTGGTGACCGTAACACTTTCGGCGTGACGTTGAAGTCCTTGGACTTTGGGAAAATACCGGTAACTACCGAATTAGCTCCGGACGGAACCGGAGAATACTATTCTCCAAACTTCATCACTTTAGGCTTTCTATATGCCCGCCGAATGACTGACAGAATCTTGATTGGTACCAGCATCAAACTGATCACGGAATCAGTCATGAATCTTTCAGCCCGGGGAGCCGTTATCGATGCCGGTGTACAGTATCACACCAGCATGAACGGTCTGAAAATCGGTGTTTCCCTGCGTAACTTGGGCTTGAATATGGAATTCACCGGTTCGGATCTTGAGGAATACCATTCGCCGTCGAGTTCGGAACCAGGTACGCCTGCCGAGCCACGCCGGATACCCCTGCAATCGTTCGAAATGCCCACCACCCTGGAATTAGGCGCTTCTTATGGTCCCATTGACTTCGGGCAGGTGAAACTGTTGTTATCAACTTCATTCCTGAATAACAACTTCTCGTTCGATGAATACCGTGCCGGTACGGAATTATCCTTCATGGGAATATTGTATTTGCGCGGTGGGTTTGCAATGGGTTACGATCCGCAACCATATGGCCTGGATTTTGAACAGGATACGGGCGATGAAGCCGACGATGAACAATTTGAATACTCTACCGATGAATTTATCTGGGGACCGGCCTTTGGTTTCGGCCTGGATTTGTCAAAGGTCATGGGATACAATATCATGATCGATTACGCTTATCGTTCGGTAGAATACTTTGAAACTAATTTACTCACTTTGAAAGTAGCCTTTTAGGCTTTTCAGAACTAAGCTGATCGTGCGTCCCATGCTGGGATGCACGCTCTGATCTTTCTTGCAAGAAAGTAAAACAAAAGGAGTTGAAATGATCAAGAAAATGCTAATTGTAATTAGCGTACTTTTGCTTTTTTCATGGTCTCTGGCTTCCGATGCTGTAAAAGTAACCAGTGCTAAAGCTGTGCAGAACAGCCATGTATCACAGGATTACAATTATAGCCCGGTTGTTAGTGATTATGACGCGCTGGATTATGGTCCGGTTGACATACTTACCAACTATAATCCTAACCGCGATACGGACGATACTCTGACGCATGCCCCCGGTGGCTGGGGGAGTCAGTTTATCCAGGATCCCGGCGATGCCATGCTGGTGGTCTATCAATTACCCGCCGATGGTATCATCAAGGGCGTGAACGTACCGGTCCAGGAATGGGGTACCGGTGACCAGCAGATGACTGTTGGTTTATATCGGGTTACTTATCCCTTCCGGGCTGACGATTCACAATATCCGGTCACTGCAGTTGACGGTGCCGGCTGGATTGGTGGTTATGACATGGATGCCGATGGTCGCATGACCTTTATGGGTACGACCTATTCCGCTGCTGGAACTCAGGGTATTTGTGATACTAATGATGTTGTGGCTGATGGTGTCCAGGATCCTCTGGGAGACGTATTGTCCACGATCGGTCCCATTGGTATTCCCAAAATGGGTCTGGCCTGGCCCGATGGCTTCCTGGCTGCAACCCTGGACCCCACCAATAATCCCGACATTGCCAATGGCGGCGGCAGCAACTGGATCAATACTGTTGATTTCGGTAGCGAGCCCACCTTTTTATCAGGTGAATTTGTTGGTATCCTGGTGTATTCTTCCGGTGCTGGTGGCGGCGACGGTCCCGAGACCGGTTTTCAGTACCAGGCTGGTGGACCCTTGGGTTTGAACAATCCCTGGGTGTCCCTGAAATTCTACGGCAGCACCGAAGCTGATGGTTTATGCGGTGGAACTTCCGGCAACGATGGCTGGCATATTCGTAACTGGATATTCCGCTTTGAACTGGCAGTATTGCTGATCGGTGACAGAGGCCCGACCATTGGTGATGAAGAGACATTGGTTACGACCATATCACCAGATGCGGTTGATTACTGGATTGATGTCTATGATGATAATCCAAGTGGTGGTCCTGCCGGCATTGCATCTGTAGTACTGCATTACCAGCTGGATTCAACAACTGCAGTGGTTAATGATGTGGCCATGACAGCAACCGGCGACAGATATTCCGCTTCAATTCCTGGGCAAGTTGCTGGAACAATGGTTTACTACTGGGTCGAGGCCACTGATGTAAATGGGAATGCCTGTCCCTCCCAAAAACTAAATCCGAACCAGAATAGAACGAATTTTTCTGGATAAGTTGTTTGGAGATTGATAAATATT
>JABMPO010000284.1 GCA_013203015.1 Fidelibacterota bacterium | reverse complement strand
TTATATCTTTGCTGGTAAATAGTTTTTTCCCGAGCCAGGGTAGCTTGTATAAGCCGGGGAATTTCCATTCGGTAACTTTTTTATCCCGGCTGATCAGTCCGCCGATGATAATGGTTTCGCCGTCTTGTACCCGGATTGTCGTAGATGACTGGCGGCTCTTAACACGGGGGATATTCTTGTCGGGACCGATAAATTCAAATATGGTCGATACTTCCGGCATCACTCGAACTGTAATATAGCCATCGGTATTTACTGTGGGCAGAATCGCCAGTTTTACACCAACTTCTTCGCGCTGAACCTGGACCTGACCTCCAACGCCACCGGAACTGAGGATGTAGGGAACAATATCGATCATCTTGATTTCGGCTTCACGGCCGTTTAAAGTCACCAGTTTGGTATTAGCTAGAATCTCCGCTTTATTTTCTTTGATTAACATATCCAATGTCACGTCAAGCGCCTGCATCTGCCGGGAAAAATTATGGGGGATTATATTCTGGTCGTTAAGTTCATTCCAGTACAACCGGTTAAACTGAAGTTTATCCGGTAACATATTCAAATCATCTTCGGACATATCTTCGGATCGATCACCATATGGTCCGTAGGCACGGCTAATCCCATGAACATCGCTGCCAGCTCCTTCGAAAGGAGGAACACCATTTTCCGCCAGTATTGTACTGTACTTGCTGAGTTTATCCCAATCAATTCCCAGATTTTCTTCGTCATCCACACCGATTTCAATTAACCGGCATTCCAATTGAATTTGAATGGCGGGCACGTCGATCTGTCTGACGACGTCCAGGATTTCGGCGATTTTCTTGGGACTGGCGTTAACCAGCATTTTATTGCCGGAGATATCAACCTGAATCTGCTTTGATAAATCGCTCAGTAGTTGTTTTACTTCACTGGCGTCAGCGTATTTCAGTTCAACTACCCGCGATGTGATGCCTACTTCTTTGGCAAGTTTCTTGGGATCCGCAATTAGAAATGAATGCCCTACTACTTCATAGCTCAAGCCCACAGCACGAACCACCAGGTTGATGGCCTGCTCAATGGGAACATCATCAAGATGAATCGATATCTGATCCTGTTTATTGACATTGGCGCCGGTTACAATATTATAACCACTTTCATCGGCCAATATTGAAAGGATGCTTGGTAGATAGGCATCTTCAGCATGGATTGTGATCAACGTGGGATTATTATATTCTTGGGCTGCCACTGTTTCGGTGCCCTGGCTGTACAATCCGCTGCAACAAATGCTAAATGTTAATATAAAGATTGAAATACTACGGTTCATTTGAGTTCAAGCTCCTTCAATTCTTCGCTTTGACTGGTGTACTGGGAATCAGCAGACCCGACAATTGATAATGCATTTCTTTATCGCCATTTACAATTACGACTTCATCCGAATCGATCCAGATTACTTCTCCACCACCCACTGAATCACCAACAGTGACGGTATAATTTTGTCTATCGTAGAGAATCAATGCCTGTTGAATTTTTCCATCGATAATGGCAGTTACTCTCAATTTATCCTTTTTGCGCATGCGATAGGCAAAACCTGATCCGCCATACAGGTAAACGACATTAGTCAGACGCAGCGGTTCATTCTCCAGTGAGAACTGGTAATTATTACGCCGTTCAAGCCGTTGTTCCAAAAACTCAATTACATCTTCCAATTCTTTATCAGTACCAAATAACTCCACCGCTGCACGGACGCGCGCTTTTTGCCAGTCACGATTGATTGGAAAAGCCACAACTACCGAAATTATCAATGACAGACTGGTGAGGAGTATTAGCAAATACCAGATGGTCCGACTTCGACTATTCATAGGGATCCCGTTTATAATTTTTTACCAACGTCAAAGTATACAGTTTCAGTTCCACATCCTGTCTTTCAAGGATTGACTCGCTAGTATTGCTTTTCAACCGCTCAACACCGTTTTTTATGAAAAATTCATCAATTCCAACCAGACGCGGAGACCGCTCAATCTCGGTGATAAATTTCCCCAATTGGTCATAACTGCAATTCAGCAATAATTCGTAGGGTGAAATAATATGATCATTTTTATCGATCCGCTTTTTAGGCTTGATACTGATTAGCGTAATCTCCAGATCATCCATCATTCTCGTGAGATCATTCATGAACGGCATGGAAGCATCTTCGGCCAGTGAATCTTTAGCGGACAAGGCCAGATTCTTTTCAAAAAGGCTGTACACACGATCTAGTTTATTAGCTAATATCTGAGCGCTGATCAATTGCTCATTCAGATCTGTCAGATCATCTTCCAGGTTCATAAAAGTATTGGCTTTATCTCCAAGAACAGCCTTGACTTCGATCCAGAATAATAGTGTTAAAACTACCAGTCCTAGTAAAAAAATACTATTTCTATTCATAATTCAGTTTAGCTCCGATAACGGCTTTCTTTTTCGCTTTGAGTAGCACGTTTGAGTGTGGCCTCAACCTGAAATTGCACGATGTCTTGACCTCGAAAATCCTGTCGTGCAAAAGAGCTGAACCTGATACGGGTAAATTCGTTGGCAAATTCTACATTATTCTTCAGGGTTCGCACAAATGAATTGACAATATCAAACTCTTTCTCACCCTCATAAATCACAGCGATACCAACGATTGTCAATTTGTTCTTGGCATACCGTAATCCCGTTAAACTCATATCGTCCGGCGTCATGGCGCCTAATAATTCCAGATTCCGCGCCCACAAGATACGATTGTCCTCAAGTTCAGCGAGACCGAGAATATTATCTTTCGACAGATTTTTACCAACGTGCCGCAGCCGCTCCATTTCACTTTCAACCTCAATAATCTGCTGCTTTTTATCGGCAATCATACTTTTATAACTAAAATTGATATATAAAATCAGAGCACAGGCAAACGTCAGTAAAACCATATAAATACCGAATACAACCCATTTACCGTGCTCTTTCCAGCGTTCAATTTTGCTCTCCCGGCTTTCAGCTTGGTTCAGGTTGATGACTATATATTTATTCAATGGTGAGCCCTCCCCGGATTGCCAGACCGGTAGCTATTGCGTATTGCTGGGGGTTGAGAATGGTCATCTTATCGGCTCCATTGATCTTTTCGAACGGGTTGAACAATGTCGTCTCAATATTCAATTTTTCCTGAAAATAACGGGCTAAACCCGGTGTTGTGCTGGCTCCGCCGCTTAGAAAGATTTTCAGGAAGAAGCTTTGGCTGGTTGTTTTGGCATAGTATCGCAGTGTCCGACGCACATCCTCAACAAAATTATCAATAACAGTACGTTCGTCAACTGCAATACCTGCTTCTTCGTCACTAACCGGTTTTTTAACACTTCGGACACCGGTCTTGTATAATTCATCCTGGGCTGCCATGTAGTCCAATGAAAGGGCGTCGGAAACCGCCCGCACAAAATGATAGCTGCCAATGGGAATATCTCTAGTGAAAAAAGGATCATTTTTCCCTCGTACAACAAGAGCGCTGGATTCAGAGCCAACATCAAGTAAAACAACCGCCCCTTCATCAGGCAGTTCCCGCGATGAGAAAAAGGCGTTGGACAATGCAATGGGATCCGCATCCACCCAGCCTGGCCGTAACCCCACTTCTTTTAACAAATCCATGTGACCAGTTAGAACCTTTTTCGTACAGGCAACCAATGCAATATCTATTTTATCAACTTCCTTTGGATTAGACCCTAAAATCTGATAATCAATAATCGCGTCACTGCCATCCATGGCAATGTGCTTTCTGGCTTCAAATGTCATAGCGCTGTACAATTCATCATCAGGCATGTCCAGGGTACTGATTTGCTTGATGCTGATATTTGACCCCCCAATCGCTGTAACCAGATTGCGTACCCGATTGGGCTTAAGTTTCATTTCCCGCAATAACTCTTTGATCGCCATTGACCAAAGTGTTTTATTGGCTGTTTCCGGGTCATAGGCTTTATTTGGATCCGGAACCGAGCGAATACCGGTGCCCAGAATCTTGTGGCCATCTTTAATTTTTTCAAGCACGACCGCCTTTACGTATTGCCGCCCAATATCTAATCCTAAAAACACGTATTCATTTTCCTTTGTAAAGAGTGATTAATCAGATATATACTTTGTCGACGTTACCAGGACTATTTTTTTATCTCTCGATAGGAATTCATTACGAGGATAACATCGCCTTTATCATCCGTGGATATAGGAAATTTCGGAGGAGGATAAATCCACAGATTATAATCAAAATTGTAATTCTTGTCATAACCAACACCTGGATAGGCTGAATAGGGACCCGGGTTATTGCGCTTCATGTAACCGCGTTTCAATTGAATGATCGAGCCCCACAGATTTACTACGCCACGAATATCACTGACTCCGGTATAGGTCGGAGCCCCAAGACCCGATGTAGCTCTCCAGGGACCGCGTCCATCAGCCAGCGACAAGTCCGGAACACCGGCATTGGGGCTATGATAATCAGACAAGGTATTTTGCCAGTAATGGCAGACAAATGATTCATCAAGGGCCATAATTGCGGCATTAATCTTGATATCAAAATCAGTAGCCCGATTTTTCCAGCCATTCGCTTCAGTATTGGCAATAATAACATTCGCACCGGAAATTAATCCCAATCGATGAGGTGAAAGGGGCACTACTGCGCCAGTGATGGGATTGGAATCCTGGTAAACAATATCGTCAATCAACCAGATATTATTATAACAAACATCCCACTGAGAATTGTCGTGACGACGGTATTCGGTTGGTCCGTCAGTAACGATAGTGTACTGTCCATCTACAACCCCTTTTACGCGCACCTGACCTTTCCGCACATAAATAATCTTAGGACCTGTAACATGAAATGTAGTAGGCGGAAAAATATAATCTTCCATAGCGGCTGGCGGATCAAAATCAAAATGGTGAAAGCCGTCGGAAGTACATATGCTGTGCCCATCATTAGGATGGCTATGATAGTTTTCAAATTTCTGTCTGGGGCCGCCAACAGACGCAGCCAAATAATGGAAAATCACTTCCTCACCCTGATAAAAACCTTGACTGCCATTAGGGAAAAATTGTGATTCAAACTGAACCGTGAATACAAACCGGGATGGAGATGCTGAAATATTTTGAATAACTCCATACCATACTTTATTTGAATCCGGCGATGCTGATGAAACAAATAATGTATCGCCGTCAACGTACTGATTCAGTTCATTGAAAACATCGTTGCCATCTTTATCGTGAATGGTAGCGACTACGGTATCAACCAGAAAGTAACCATTAGTGGGATGAAATCCATCGCCAAAACCGATTCGGCGGTCATCAACAGCAAATAACGTAGTATCAGTATCCCATAAATAGGTTATGGGATTAGCTCCATCTGCGCCCAGAGGTGGTATCACATACGGCCATTGCTTGACTTTAAAACCATTGGACACGAATTCGATCTCGGTCATGATCAGTGAATCTTTTTTATTGGACCGATATAATAAATCATCAGCAGTAAAGGTAAAATCGGCACTGTTTTTCACCAGATTTACTGAAAAAACCGGTGGATAGGTAATTTTTTTAGCTGAATCGTCCCATGCTCCGGAAAAAATACTGGAGTCGCACATACCCCAGGAGATTCCTTCGACAGAACCAACACTACTTAATTCCTCGCCAGTAAATTCAGGGCAACCAAAAGCGCTAATGTTAATATGCCCATTGGTATGAACCTTGCCTTCTAAAACATCGTTATTGCCAAAACTGACCGACCCATCGGTATACGGACCACCACCGGGATCCTCACTCTGTGTAAAGTACATGTAATCCGATAAAGGTTGGCCGAACAGGGTAGCGGCGATAGTTCGCTCAACCTTGATGGGGTCATCGCCAGATTTGGGAATTAATGCTACACCGGTGGCCCTGGCAAAGTAAATGGTTAGCAGATTT
>JABMPO010000283.1 GCA_013203015.1 Fidelibacterota bacterium | reverse complement strand
TCAGTATTCCAATATCTATGATTTGAAAAATGGGAAAATCTATTTGCACCACTTCCACGATTTTGATAATTATATCGAGCTAGATCTGGCTGAAGAACTTGCTCAGGGTTTTCATGAAATCAATATACCGGATCTTTTTCCGGATAATACTGATTTCAATTATACCTATATTACCCGGATAACACCTCAGAATAACCTATTGATTCTGGTATTTTTGATAATCGCTTCATTTATTTATTTCATATCGGTGATCGCCTGGCCCGCCGGCTGGCTGATCCGCCGACAGGATGCTCATGATTTCGGGCCAGCGGTAGTCGATCCCGGTCCCGGAAAACTGGCAACGGCAGCCCGGCTTACTGGTTATCTGGCAAGTATGCTGGCTTTGATATTTATTCTGGTATCAGCCCGGTTTCCCCAGATATATCAATTTGGTCTTCCACGGTTGTCAATTGAATTGGGTATCATTAAAGCCGGGCTGATTACATCTCCAACGCTGATTGCAATTCTACTGATACCAATGTTGGTTTTCTGTATTATCGTCTGGGCGAGAAAATACTGGACCACCATCGGGCGAATTCACTATCTTCTGTTATCAGTTACCCTGATTGTGAATGTAATTCTATTTTGGTACTGGGGCTTCCTGTTGGTCTGAACGATGAATATCAATCCAATTATTGAATCGTACATTGATAATAAATTGTTGAGCGACTTCAGTGTCGGCTTGATTTGTGCAGTGCACAAAAACAGTTATCTGGTTTATTTTAACGGGAATCCGCTGCGGGGTGAATTATCCGGACGCATGCAATTCAGCGCGGAATCGGCTATGGATTATCCCACCGTGGGCGATTACGTATATTTTCAGATTACCGAGGATCAGACTTCCCTCATTATTCATGAATTGATTCCCCGCTACTCGGCGTTAAAACGAAAACTGGCTGGCAAACAAATTGATTATCAACTGCTAGGTGCCAACATTGATGTTGCATTTATTATTCAATCTCTTGACCAGAATTTTAATATTAATCGTCTGGATCGCTACCTGGTTATGATCAATGAAGCTGGGATCACCCCTAAAATTTTGCTGAGTAAAGCTGATCTTCAGACTGTGGGAGAGATTGAACAAAAAATTATACTTATCGGCAAAACCTATCCTGATATTGAAGCAGTTGCTTTCAGTAATGTTGATATGCTAGGCCTGAATTCAATCAAGAATATGCTGCTACAGGACCAGACTTACTGCCTGCTGGGATCATCGGGAGTGGGGAAGACCACGTTACTGAATCAATTGATTGGAAAAAATTTGCTGGTGACGGAAGCGGTTCGCGAAAAAGATGGTCGGGGACGACATACTACCAGCGCACGACAACTAATATTTTTAGCAAACGGTGCCCGGATTATTGACACACCAGGAATGCGTGAACTGGGGAATTTTGGTAATGAACAGGGGCTTAGCAGCACTTTTGCCGAGATTGAGTCACTGGCAGATAGCTGCCGCTATAACAATTGTTCCCATGAGCATGAAGTTGGCTGTGCCGTATTGAACGCGGTGGCAAACGGTGAATTAGCTCAACAAAAACTCGCTAATTTCCTGAAAATGCGTCGTGAAGCAGCCCATTATGATCGTTCCTATCTTGAACAACGCCAGCGTGATAAAGAATTTGGGAAGATGTGTAAAGCTGTGATGAAGGATAGAAAAAAAGACCGGCTTTAAATCTATTGCTACATTTTGAAAATAAATAAAAAGAGAAAATGATGCGTCTAATACTATTTGCACTATTTGCCGTTGGTTTAATCTGGGGAAAAGCTACCGGAAATTTTATTGATCACCCTGCTCCTGATTTTGAATTACTCAACCAGGATGGAGTACCGGTCAGGTTAAGTGATTACCGTGGTCAGTGGGTAGTGGTTTATTTCTATCCCAAAGATGATACTCCCGGTTGCACCAAGGAAGCCTGTGGTTTCCGTAATGATTTTAATAAATTTGCCGAACAAGATATAATTGTATTGGGGATCAGTTATGATAGTCCCCATAGCCACAAAGCATTTATTAAGAAATATGATCTGCCGTTTACGCTGTTGGCGGATACCGCTAAATCAGTGGCGGCATTATATGATTCAAAGGGGATTTTCTTTGCCAATCGTAAAACATTCTTAATTGATCCGACCGGGGTAATCAGATATGTATACGAAAAAGTGGATGTCACAACCCACGCCGAAGCCATCTTGCAGAAAATTGCAGAATTAGCGGCGGAGCGGTAATCGATTACCCAGCAATCTATAAGTTTTGCGGGCTAACGACAGAAAAGTAGTCAATTTCCCCCCAAATACATGTATCAGGGTGGTGCTGCCGGATTGATGCCGGTCTAAGGCATATTCCCGTGATAAATCGGTTGGATTATTCTTTTTGGCAATCAGGGGACGAATTCCAATCCAGACGTCTTTCACATCGTTGACGGCCAATTGGCGCTGGGGGATCAGGTAATCGTTAATACTATCCAGCAAGTACTGAATATCTGAATCGTCATAGGAAACTTCGTCGCAAGCAATGGATTCCTCCCGCTCGGTGGTACCAATAATCGTACGGTCGTTTTCCGGCTCCGGGATGATAAAGAAGATTCGCTTGCCAGCGGTCTGCATGAACATCAGATCATTGGTTAATAAACCGTCGATGACAATGTGAATACCGCTGATCTTGCGAATGTGGTAATTGGTAGGCAGGTCAAATTGCTGGTTGACTTCATCAATCCAGGGGCCGGTGGAATTTATCAAAACCCGGCTGGTGAATTCCCCGCGATTGGTTTTAATTAAATGTGAAGATTGGTCGGAAATTATTTCCCGGATTTTGATATGTTCATGAATTATCGCTCCATTCTGGTGGGCTTCCGCTGCAACCCGGCGTGTCAACTCGAGGTCGTCAGTTTTACCATCGTAATAGCAAAAAGCCGCTTTCAGATTCTCAGGCGATAGGCTAGGCGCATGATCCAGGAACTCATCAGTGGAAATCCGGTGAGATTTGTATTCCGAATATTTTCCCGAAAGCAGATCATATAATTTTAGTCCGGTGCCAATCATCCAGGGTGGACGGGGGCTGGATTGATATAACGGTAGATAAAAGGGCTTGATCTGAACCAGATCAGGATAAAGCGACAGCAATTCCATTCGATCACGAAGCGCTTCCCTGACCAAGCTAATTTTGGCAGTCTCGAGGTAGCGCAAGCCGCCGTGAATCAGCCGTGATGATTTTGACGATGTCCCGCTGCCGATTGCACCTCGTTCAAGAATTACTACTGAATTCCCGGCCCGGGATAATTCGGCGGCAATCCCACAACCATTTATACCGGCGCCAATGATTATGGCATCGAAATTTTCTTGTAGTTTCAAAGACAAACCTATTCTAAAGGTATTAATAAACGGGTTAAAAATATATACAGGTGTTTAATTTCTCTGGCAAATTCAAAAATTGAGCTTTTAGCAGCCTTCGAATGGGCGTAACTGTGCATAATGTAATAATAATATTCTTTACCGGCCTTTTCTAATGCTGCAATGAATTCCAGCGCCTGGGTGTACGGAACCATATTATCATGAATTCCATGAACGATAAATGCGGGGCAGCGGATTTTATCAATGACTGTACAAGGTGAAATCCTGGCAGTGGAATCAGAAAACCGGGCTTCAATTGAGTTGTAATAATGCAGCATCGATCTATCGCGAGGATCAAATACCTGCTTCAGGAATGACCGTTGTTCGGGCGAACATTTCAAAAAAGTTAGTTCTACCTGCTCCGATTCGTCACGAATGAAATGACCAATGCAGGGTTGGACTGAATCGGTTTCAAATGGCAGGTCCAGCAGTTGCAGATAATTCCAGAACCAGACGGCTTTGGTATATTCGTGGGGGGTTATATTTAATTCAGTTGTTTTAAATCTGGCCTTGCCGGTGAAGAAAAATTTCATTGTATCGGCCAGATTAAAATAACTGCCAAATGAAACGACCCCAGCCGGTTCAATCTCCGTTTCGGTGCTGGCTTTAACAATAATTCCGCCGGAGAAACTGACCCCCATGATCAGAATTTTATTAGTAATGACATCGGATTTTTCAGCAACCATATTAAATATGCGAATGATGCGGGGATAGGTTTCTGTGTTGAAATACAATTGCTGCAGTTTTGGCAATTCCGGCAGAAATACTCGAATGCCAAGACGCGCCATATTCCGGGCTAACAAATTCATGGCTGGGTGTTCGAACCCTTTGGGGGAAGCGCCATGATAAATAATAATAGCCGGGAGCGGTGATTGAGACTTGGCCGGTTGATAAATACGAAGGGTCAATTCCTGATCGTTATCATTAAAATTGGTGTCAATTGTTTCAATCTTGCCGGTGAACAGGCGAACGATTTTCGAGCGGCCGTCACTGAGAGTACTGAGTCCGAACAGAATTATCCGCCAGCAACGGGCGATTGATTTACGCCGGATAAACCAGACGGTTATCAGGATTGCTATCAGAATCAGTGAAATAAGCATAATGTATTGTAATCTATTTTCATACGGTATTCAAATTTAGAAGTAGATGGTGGAATGTAATAATTTCTGATATTAATAATAGGATTTTATCCAATAGATTTTGTCTTGGGCTAATGCTGGTTGGCTTTTGCGAACCGTAGGCTGCAATGTCATGATGGCGATGATACCCACTACTTGCGTAATTTCACACTACTATGATTACTACTGACTTTATTTTTGATTACCTGATAAGAAAACAATGAAACTAATCGCCCGCAATTTACCTCGTACTTTTACCGAGGATGAGCTACGTCAATTATTTCAGCCTTTTGGTAAAATAAAATCCTGCGATCTGATAATGGATCAGCACACTGGTCAAACCAAAGGCTTCGGTTTTATTGAAATGCCCCGCATGGTAGAGGCTCAAGCAGCCATCAAAGACCTGAACAAAAAGAATGTACTCGGTAAAACTATCCGGGTAAAAACGACCCGTTCCGTCCATCGCAAACACTGATAATACCGGTTTCATCACATCCTTTCGCGCTGGCTACTGAGATAATATTTGATGGCGGATATTCCCTGCATAACAACCCATTCGATTTCAAAATCTTTCGGATCCCGCCCCTTATTTACTGACATCTCGTTCAGTTTTTCACCAAACGAAAAGCTGGGGTTGATCGGTCCCAACGGTTCTGGTAAATCGACGCTGCTGAAAATTCTAGCTAATATAGAATCACCTGATTCCGGTGATGTGGCCCGGAAACGGGGCACACATCTGATCTACTTGCCGCAGGAAGATATTTTTGATCCGGACAAAACGGTGGCCGAGCTTTTGTTTGCCGACCTGCCCGCTGACCTTGAGGACTGGGAACGGGCCAAACGGGTAGATGAGATTCGGGCTTTGGTGGAATTCGATGATTTGCAGCAGAAAGTTGGTGAGCTTTCCGGTGGCTGGCGTAAACGCCTGGCTATCGGGCAGGCGCTGCTCCGGAATCCGGACGTCCTGCTCATGGACGAGCCCACTAATCATCTGGATCTGGAAGGGATCCTCTGGTTGGAGAAATTACTAAAAACGGCAACTTTTGCATTCATCCTGGTCAGCCATGACCGCTTCTTCCTGGAAAATGTCACCAATCGAATCGTGGAACTGGATCGACGCTATATCAACGGTTATCTCAGGGTGGAAGGGAATTACAGTGTTTTTATCGAACGCCGCGCCCGCTATATTGCCCAACAAACCCGCCAGGAGCTGACCCTGTCCAATACGGTCCGCCGTGAAATCGAATGGCTGCGACGGGGACCGAAGGCCCGGACCACTAAAGCTCGTTCCCGACGTGATACTGCAAATCAGATGATTGACAATCTGGCGGAAATCAAATTCCGTAATACCCTGAAAAGATCGGCCCGGATCGATTTCGATGCTACCGAACGGAAAACAAAGATTCTCTTGGCTGGTAAAAAACTCACCAAATCCCGCTCCGGTAATTTGTTATTCAAGAATCTTGATTTGACGCTCTCACCGCAAAAATGTATCGGAATCATGGGTCGCAACGGCAGTGGTAAGAGTACTTTGATTGATATATTAAATGGCAGCTTACAACCGGACAGTGGCTATATCAAACGCGCTGATGCGGTTAAGATTGTGAAATTTGATCAAAACCGCTATCTGGCAGATGAGTCCCATTCATTGCAGCAGGCCCTGGTTGATTCTGGCGACAGTGTAATCTATCGTGGTAAGACGATTCATATCCTTTCCTGGGCGAAACGATTCCTTTTCAAACCGGATCAGCTTGAGCTGCCTGTAGCCCAGCTTTCCGGCGGCGAAAAGGCCCGCATCCTACTAGCCAATCTGATGCTCAAACCGGCTGAAATCCTGTTGCTCGATGAACCTACCAACGATCTGGATATTCCCACTCTTGAAGTGCTGGAGGAAAATCTGCGGGAATTTCCAGGTGCCATTGTCCTGATTTCCCATGACCGGTTTCTGATAGATCGGCTTTGTAATGAACTGATATATCTGGAAACAGGCGGTGAAGTAAAGTATTTTGCCGATTATAATCAACTGCATCGTTACCAATTATCAAGACAGCCGGAAAAAGCCAATGATGCACCTTTGAGATCGCAAAAACCGGCTCAGATACAACGGACAATTCAAAAGGATATTAGCCGGATTGAGAAAAAAATTCAGCGTACTGAAGAAAAACAGACTGCTTTGAAAAATGAAATGAATGATCCAATCAATATCAGTAATGCGGTTAAATTAGAAGAATTGTTTGTTGAACTACGGCAAACCGAGGATGTACTGGAAAAACTATACAGTGATTGGGAAAGACTGGAAAGCAAGCAGATTGTTTGAAGTATCCTAGGCGGTAGGAAAACGAGTAAGGGATTTATCAACCGGGCTCCATTTAGATCGAGTGCAGAATGGCTGCCGGACAGTAGCCCGTAGGAGAATCGAACTCCTGCTGCCAGGATGAAAACCTGGTGTCCTAACCACTAGACGAACGGGCCAATTTTAGTATATCTAACGAAAGAGCGGTGGCGAATTTAGTTCCGATATTAATGTCTGCAAAACAAATAAATCTCAGTTTTTGCAATATCTGAATTACAGTTCGCAAATAACAATTTTAATGACCAAATATCACTTCAAACTGGAAAAGGTGATGGTGCTTTTCTTACAGTCCTTACATTCATAATGCTTTATACGTATAAAAAAAATAGTTCCGAAAATTTTGTGCCAGAATAATCGTTTTACTCGTTGCAATTTATCATGCTCACAAAAGGGACAACGGTAAACATCACCATAATTTGCAATGACCCGTTTGCGTGCTCGTAAGAATATCAGATGAAGAGCCAGCAGTATCAATAATATTCCCACGATATCGGATGTCTCAAAGCTGGAAAGGAAATTATAACTACCGCGAACTAAATCAGCAAATCCGTCGACAATGAAACGGAAAGAGGTTTTTATCGAGGCTGCCACAATAGCACTGACATCAGATTTTTCTACCAATAGAAAGCCACCAATAATTATTAGAATTACAATTGTTATTTCATAACCAAATTGTCGAAAGTAGTATGGTCGCTGTTTCTTGGTGCGGTTTCCTTTGCGGGATTGTCTTTTTTCAGTCATAATTTTATTATTTATTAGAATTGAAAGTACGCTGCTAGAGTTGTTGACTTCAATACGAAGCTGTGTAATTTTACTGGTAAAAATTTAGGGGACTAGTTTCATTAACTGGTAAGCTGATAGGAAAAAATATGCGATTATTCTCGTGGAATGTAAATGGCATCCGGGCAGCAGCTAAAAAAGGATTTGTGGATTGGCTGACTCAGGAACAACCGGATATTCTGTGTTTGCAGGAAACTAAAGCCCGTGAAGAACAGGTCCCGGACGAATTGTTGCAAGATAATGGTTATTTCAATTATTGGCATAGCGCCGAGAGAGCCGGTTATTCCGGAGTGGCAACTTATTCAAAATCCGAACCACTATACGTTCAGAAAGGTCTCGGAATCGCTCGTTTCGATGCTGAAGGCCGCGTTTTAATTACCGAACACGAAGATTTCCTGCTGTATAATATTTATTTTCCCAATGGACAAAAAGACCAGGAACGGTTGGATTATAAGATGGATTTTTATGCTGAATTGCTGGAAATTTTAAACGAGCAGGTAGCGTCGGGTGTTAAAGTAATAGTTTGTGGCGATTGGAACACCGCTCACAAGGAAATCGATCTAGCAAATCCCAAGGCTAACGCAAACTATTCCGGGTTTTTGCCGGAAGAACGAGCCTGGCTCGATAGATATATGGCCAACGGCTATGTGGATACTTTCCGGCTGTTTCACCCCGAGCCTGACCGCTATACCTGGTGGACTTATCGCTATGGTGCTCGGGCACGGAATGTTGGTTGGAGAATCGACTATTTCTTTGCCAACGAAGGATTTGTTGAACGTATCATTGATGCCAATATTCATCCCGATGTAATGGGCTCCGATCACTGTCCGGTTTCACTTGAAATTGAATAATCCGTACATGGGCACAAAACAATGGAAAACTAAATGGGATCAGCGTTACGCTTCCGGGGATTTTGTATTCGGTCGGGAGCCCAATCAATTTCTAAAAAATCAAGTACACCAGCTTCCCTTGGGAAAAATCCTGTGCGCCGGTGATGGTGAAGGACGTAATGGTGTCTGGCTGGCACGGCAGGGGTATGACGTGATTTCCATTGATTATTCTGAGGTAGGTTTGGCAAAGGCACATCTATTGGCTGCCGAATACGATGTCAAAATCAGATTTATCCATGCGGAAATATTGGAATTTGATTTAATGGATTTAAAGCTGGATGGAGTTGTAAATATTTATCTGCATATGACCGGTACGGAAATTATAAGAATGCATGAGAAGTATCGTAACGCTATAAATCCCGGTGGTGTATTGTTAGCGGAAGTATATTCCAAGGAGCAACTCCAATATTGCAGTGGGGGACCAAAATCGATAGAGGCATTGTATGACATTGAGTATTTTAAAAGAGATTTTGGCGACTGGAACAGGCTATATCTGGCGCAGGAAATCATTAATCTAAACGAAGGCAATGGGCATAATGGGGCAGCAAGTGTAGTGCGGGTAGTATTGCAAAAACCGCAGGATTAAATTCGAGGATACAAAAATGGTAGAGAAAATAGAAATCGCCCAAAAATGGTTAAAGCGTTATACCGGTCTTGAGCCGAATCAGGCTGGTAAGCACATTTTGTTGACCAATTTTCAAAATTATGTTGATAAATTTTCTGAGCTGCATGATGTCCAGGTGACCGGCCGGGGCGGACCAATGACATCAGCCACAAATTCAGATGGCGTAAGTATTATTAATTTTGGCATGGGCAGCGCCAATGCCGCCACAATCATGGATTTATTGTCGGCCGTCAAACCTAAAGGGGTTCTGTTTCTGGGGAAGTGTGGGGGACTTAAAAAAACCACCGATATCGGTCATTTTATTTTACCGATAGCTGCAATCCGTGGGGAAGGAACCAGCGATGATTATTTCCCTACCAGTGTCCCCGCGCTGCCTTCTTTTAAATTGCATAAATATGTATCCCAGATTCTGGTAGAGCGCAAACTGGAGTATCGGACAGGCGTTGTTTATACGACTAATCGCCGCCTTTGGGAACATGACGAAGAATTTAAATCCTATCTCGAGGAATTGCGAGTATTGGGAATCGACATGGAAACAGCCACCTTGTTCATGGTTGGTTTTGCCAATGAAATTCCCCGCGGCGCTCTGCTGCTGGTATCAGATACTCCTATGGTCCCGGAAGGAATAAAAACCGAAGAATCAGACAGTCAGGTCACTGGAAAATATGTTGATTTGCACTTGGATATTGGTATTCAGGCCATGAGCCGGATCGAAGCGGAAGGCGAACCGATCAAGCATTACTTATATTGATTTAATCCGTTTTTTCCGTCCGTTGCGAGGATTAACAAGAAGTGGATTAATGTCTGCGGGTAAGTCCTGGGGGCAATAACAATTGTTACAAAAATCAGGGTAGCGCGAATACAGTCAATAATCCATCAAAAGCACGTTTAAAATTAGCATCATCGATGATGCAGCAAACCGAGGAGATTGAAGTAGAGATACCAAGTATATTCACTTCGCAGTGACCCAGGATATAACACATTTTACCGCAAATTGCCGGTTTTTCACGGAAATGAGGACCATAGATAGTAATAATTGCGACATTTGAATTACACTTAACATAGCCTTCCGGACAAGAAGATAGATAATTATTTATAACCTTCAATGCTTTTTTGGCAACAGTTGGAACAACGCATATTGTAATGTTTGCCAATTCGTTGGAATCTTCACATTCGGCAATAAAGTGCAGGTTTATTTCAGCATCACCCAGCAGTGTCAATATTTGTCCGGCATGTCCCGGCTTATTGGGAAATCCCAATATCTCAATCATTGTTAAGCCGCGCAGCTCTAATATCCCCCCAACTGCTATCTTATTCATTAACCGGTATCCTCACAATAATTGTTGTACCATGATCAATTTTACTATCTAATTCAATATAACCACCGAGGTTCTCAACCATCTTTTTTACTATATTCAAACCTAATCCGGTACCAATAGTGGCAAATTTCTTAGCATTTTCCGCACGATAAAATTCTTCAAAAATATGAACTTGATCAGCTTTGGACATTCCAATTCCGGTATCGATAATCATAAATGACCAAAAATAATTATCCATTGCGGTTTCAATCGTTACCGTGCCTTCAGCGGGTGTATAACGAATGGCGTTTGATAATAGATTAGAGAAAATTTTCTCTAACACAAACCGATCAATTTTTAAATCACCTTTTTCGCTACAGATATTCTGAATTATTTGAATTTTCTGCTCGTCGGCCCGTGGACGTTCATTATCAATGAATTCACCAAGATAATCACAGGGATTTACCAGATCACCCTGATTTTTGGAAACCGGGCGATCATAACTCAGATCGACCAGGTCTTTCAATATGGCAAGCATCTGTCTGGTTCTGACACGTGCGCGTTCGAGCATGTCAAGGGCTTTTTCTGGGACTTGATCCCCCATAATATCAATAATAACATTGATGGAGCTTTGTACGGCGACAATAGGGGATTTCAATTCATGAGAAACAAATCGGAAAAACTTCATTTTGGTTTCAGAAGCTTTTTTCAGTTCTTCATTCTGGGTATATATCAGGTTTTTTACCTTACGATGGCGATTCATAAGAGTGACGCCGATATAGGAGCTGACAAAAATAGTTACATAAAAACCTAAGAGAGCCAGGGTCAATTGAATCAGCGTATATGAATTTGCACTGATCTGGTAATGATGGATCAATCCCGTAAATTCTGCAACAGTAAGAAATGTGAATAAAATTGCCACACCGATTGCAACAAAAAATGGCTGAGTAGGCTTTTCAAAAATGGTCGCGGCAATAATAATATGAAATATATAAAAGAAATTAAACGGATTTTCCAAACCACCAGAAAAATGGATCAGAAATGAAAGCAGAATCAGATCAGTAGTAATTTGAATCGAAACCAGCTTTTCTTCGTTCTTCAGACTTTCCGGTGGTCGCACTTTGACAAATCTGAAATACAAAAAATTGATTACCCCCAATGCAGCTATTACGTATAACAAATTACCCAAGGGTATAACCTCAGGTAATAAGGATTTAACTAAAAATGCATAGACAAGGGCTGCCCCGACGGCAATCCACCGCAGTTTAATCAGCCAGTCATTTTTACGCCGTAAGGAGCCGGGAGTATAGAATGAGTGCTTAATATCGGTTGTTATTTTTCCCCAGGCTGGTTTATCCAATTGACAAATTTCTCTTTACTGTGTCCAGGAGGGCCTGTGGGTTAACCGGTTTTTCAAGGTATTCATCCACCGGCAGATAATTTTCATCCTTGGCAGGATCAAAATCAAAACCGGTTTGGGCACCGACGGCAGTAACCATGACAATCGGAATGTCGCTGGTTTCGGCAGCGCTGCGAATCTGGTAAGCGAGTTGAAACCCTTCATCCTGAGTGCCCATCATAACATCCAGAATCAACAGGTCAGGTTGTTCGGATTTCAACAT
>JABMPO010000282.1 GCA_013203015.1 Fidelibacterota bacterium | reverse complement strand
GAGTTTATTGAATTATTGCCGGTTACCAGGACTGAAGCGTTGAACATGGCAACGGATGGCCGGATAACCGATGTGAAAACGATTATCGGGATTATGTGGGCTGATCGTTATTTAAGTTAGTTCGCCTTCAAGGATTTCTATCGCAGCCTGGACAATACCGGGACACACAATATTGAACACATCATTATTTTCGGCAGCTTCATGTCCGGCGGGAATGGAAATATTATGTCCAACTAATTCATTGCAAATATGTTACTATTTGGTTGCATAACCACATAAAAATGTGACGGAGAAATCAGCCCCTTTTCAATTTAAAACCAAACCCGACTAATAATCAGTAATTGGCATACATATCGTAATAATAAAAAGGATGAAATTCCAATCGCAGCTTCTAAATTACTCTGTAAGTTAATTAGGTAATTTGAAGGGATAATTTATGCATAAGTTACTTCTTGTTATATTAATTGCTTTGGTGATTAGCCTTGCTCAAGAAGACATTTATTTAGTTTCTGGAGGTGTCACAAATTCTTCTGTGTCATTCAATGAGAAAGATATTGAAGATTTTATAGATTTGGATGATTATTTAGGGTATACAATTGGGATAGAGGCAAAAAAGGGAAATTTAATAGCTGGTATAAGGTATCTTCAAAGAGGTTCAGAGTATCACATAGATGATTTTATTTGGGCTGGATATTATTATTATAAGTCCGAAGGTTACTTCTTATTCAATTACGCATCGTTTTATGGATATTATTGTTACTCAATAAGCAAGCAGATATCAGTGCTTGGAGGTTTTTCCTTAGGTTTTCCATTAGAAAGTGAAGCAAAAATAAAATCAAGTGGTGGTTATTCTGATACTGAAACTATCAATGCAGATGAATTAAATCGAGACTATGGTATAGAATTGGGAGGAGAGTTTGCAATAAACAATACCATATCGGCTAGGGTGATGTATTATTGGGGAATGGAGGATGTATTCACAGATTTAATAAGTGATGAGAATGTTAAAAATAATGGATTTACGCTCAATGTCATTTACCAATTCAAATAACTTTTTAAAAAGTCATTCATCTGTTTGTAGATTTATCTGTTAATAAATATCATATTCAATTTTCATGAAAGCTTTAACGTTGCTGCTGCGTGATCGATTCTATCCTTTTCCGATTTCATATAATAGGTACAGTCTTTTCAATTTTTAGCTCTGAGATTAACATTGATTCCCGGGTTCACTGGATGATTTATCTGTGGTGAAAGGGTTACCGCTTAATCTACATTCCTACCCATGAATCATTCTTTGACGACCAGGATTAAATACAGAGCCAGTGAACTGGGTTTTCAGAAGGTTGGAATAACTGCCGCTGAGATTATTCCTGAGGCGCGTAATAATTTGGTTGATTGGCTGGCCAAAGGTAATCACGCCAGTATGCAATGGCTGGAGAAACGCCAGAATGAAAGAGGGGATATTTTTTCCTATTTTCAGGAAGCTCGCTCGATTATTTCAGTTGGTATGAACTATTTTACCGGTCTCAGTAAAAATATTGTTAACGCAGAACTGAATTTCAGTAATTATGCCTGGGGTGATGATTACCACCAAATCCTGAAGGAAGGTTTGTACAGTCTGCTGGATTATATAAAATTGGAAAATGATGCGGTTAAAGGAGTAGTCTGTGTTGATACTTCTCCGGTGCTGGAAAAAGTCTGGGCTCAACGGGCGGGTCTGGGCTGGCAGGGCAAGCATACCAATTTGATCAGTCGGGATTATGGAAGCTGGCTGTTTCTGGGGGAGTTGATCCTTGATATTAAGCTGGAATATGACCGGCCGTTTGCCGATGATTTATGCGGAACCTGCACCGCCTGCATCGATGCTTGTCCCACTAAAGCACTGGAACCATACCTGCTGGATGCCCGGAAATGCATATCGTACCTGACAATTGAACACCGGGGGGATTTACCGGAAGAATATGACGATAAACTAAATGGCTGGGTTTATGGCTGTGATATCTGTCAGGAAGTCTGTCCCTGGAACATAAAATTTGCCCGGTCAAGCATAGAATCGGGTTTTCGTGTGCGTACAGAAATCGGGAACTGGTCACAGTCAGATTGGGAAAATATGAGTGCAGACGAATTCAGCAGAATTTTTAAAAAATCGCCGGTCAAACGAACCAAGTATTCCGGACTGATGCGTAATATTAGAAGTAATTCTCGACTACAGTGAATTATTAATTCTATTGATCTAGAAAATCATTAACTCCACGCCAGTATTCCGGATAACCGCTGATGTCATTGTGCCCGGCATTTTTTATGGTAATTAATTTGCTGCTTCCGCCCCAGCTTTGCAGCAAATTCAGTGAACAGGTTTTTGGGATAATTTCATCATTTTCAGCCATAATTGTTAGCATGGGAACTGTGAGATCAGGAACAATTTTTATTGAATTAAATCGATGCTTTAGCAATAAACCAAGGGGAAATATGGGATAATGAGTTTTTCCCACGTTAATCATGCTGTCGAAAGGAGTAATCAGGATAGCGGCTTTGACCGTGCGGTTTGCTGCCACATGAACTGCCACGGCTGATCCCAGACTCCGACCCATTAAAATTACCTGTTCAGGATCAAATCCATACTCGCCAACCATTGTATCATAGATCGACAGGGCATCTGCAAAAAGAGTTTTTTCGCTTGGTTTGTTATCACTCGCACCATATCCGCGGTAATTCACAAATAGCAATGATCCGGTGGAAAATTTACTGACATCAAACAAATTCCCGGATACTTCTTCACCATTGCCGCCATAGTAGATGATCAACGGGGTACCGCGATCAATGAACCAGCCCTGTAAGGTGGCACCAGCGGTTGATAAGCTAATGGACGCATTGTGATATTGATTTATAATTGGACGGTGCTGGGCTGGAATTTTAGTGGGGAAAAAGATAAATGATTCCTGCCTGAAATAAAGATAAACCAGGAGGAATAAATAGGTGCCGGCAAGTACGGTCAGAAGGTGAATTAATGTTTTCAAATATTTTCCATAAATGCAAATCAGTATAAAATTACTATTAATAATTCCGTTTGTCCAGCTGTGGCGAGATGTTGGTGGAAAAATTAATAAATCGTGAAAAATAAATTACCACAGTCCTATTTTTGCTATTGGTTAATGGTTCATTAATATTAATCTGTTGATTACAATGAAATCAAAATTAGACAATCGACCCGGATACATCATCTGCCATTATGCCGAGATTGGCACTAAGGGCAAAAACCGCAATTATTTTGAACGAAAATTAAAAGACAATATTCGTTTTGCGATTAAATCAATTAGTCCCGGTTTGGTGGAGAAAACTAAGCTGATACAAGGACGACTGCTGCTGAAATTATCCCCCAGCGGACAGGATCAATTGGAAAATATTTGCAATGTTTTAGATCGGATTTTTGGCCTGGCCTATTATGCCCCGGCTTTTCAAATAGCTGCTGAAATGGAAGCCATTAATGATTTCGCGTTACATTTGATTGAAAAAGAAGATTTTTCCAATTTTCGTATCACAACCAGAAAAGCTGATCAGAGTTTCCCGGTTTCTGCCCACCGAACCAATGAAATTGTTGGCGCCCACATCGTTGAGCAGCTTGGGAAAAAAGTACGTTTAAAGAATCCTGAATTGAATTGCCGAATCGATTTATTCTTTCAATCGGCCTTTATCTACTTAAAACGATATGAAGGTCCCGGAGGCTTACCGGTGGGAGTGTCTGGCAGGGTTGCTTTGATGCTTTCCGGTGGGATAGATTCACCAGTGGCCGGTTATTACGCGTTGAAGCGTGGTGTTAATTTAATGGCTATTCATTTTCATTCCCTGCCCTATACCACTGAAACCGCATTGGATAAGGTGCGTGAACTACTCCACAAGCTGAATATTTATCAATCCCGGATTAAATTATACCTGGTTGCCTTAACGCCAATACAGCAGGAAATACTTACCCGGACCGCCGAGAAATACCGGGTTATTCTCTATCGCAGATTCATGTTTCGTATTGCCGAGCAACTGGCACGACAAGAGGAAGCTCACGCGCTAGTGACAGGTGAATCTATAGGGCAGGTGGCTTCCCAGACGGTCGAAAATTTGGCGGTAATCGAAGAGATAGTCAAAATGCCGGTTTTACGCCCGTTGATCAGCATGGATAAAAAAGAGATAATCCAAGTGGCAGAACAAATTGATACCTATAAAATTTCAATCCAACCTCATATTGATTGCTGTACTTTATTTGTGCCGAAGCACCCGGCAACCAAAGCAAAAGCTCGGGATGTAGAAGCTTGCGAAGCCAAACTGGATATTGAGGGTTTAGTAAAAACGGCGGTGGAGACAGCAGAAATGGAATTGGTATCTTCGGTCAAGTGATGCATAATATTTTTAAAAAATTACCAAGTATCAAAGCATCAACTGGAGTTACAACCGCCCAGATGCGCGAAGTGGACCGATTAATGATTGAATATTATAAAATCAATCTGGTTCAGATGATGGAAAATGCCGGACGACATCTGGCCGATTTGGCCTGGCGATTGTGCACTGAAAAGGTTGCCGATAATTATTCTCCCCAAATCGTGATCGCTTGTGGAAATGGCAATAACGGCGGCGGTGGTTTGGTTGCGGCCCGCTATCTTTTCAATTGGGGTGGCAATGTAAAAATAATCCTGGTTGATGAGATTGTTCAAATGAAGCCAGTTCCCAGCCAGCGTTTAGTTACTCTGCAAAAGCTTGGTATGGAAATAATTTCAGCCGATGATTCTTCAGCTAACAGACTTCTCGCATCAGCGGATTTGATTATTGACGCGATTATCGGTTATGGATTGGCAGGCGATCCACGCGGGAATGCCCGTAATCTGATCCATGCTATTAATGAATCCGGTAATTCCAACATCCTGGCTTTAGATACGCCATCCGGATTGGATACTACCAGCGGTATTCTCCATGAACCAGTTGTCAAAGCTCTGGCAACTTTAACACTCGCATTACCCAAAGTTGGCCTATTGGAAACCGCGGTCGGAACGTATACCGGTCAATTATTACTGGCAGATATTGGGGTACCACGGCAACTGTATAAACGAATGGGTTTATCACCAGTGCTACTGTTTGATAATCACCCCATAGTAGTACTAGAAAATGATCTAATCTGAGCTGCGTTCCTAAATCATAATAATTGTTCAAATACTCCGGTAAATGTTTATTAAAGAGAATAATATTTGTAACTTTCCCTAACAAAACTGAATAGTGGACGATAGAGCAGAAAAATAGATAAGGGGAAAACGTGGGCGATAAACATAAATGTGAACATCTTGAGCAATCGCTCATGGATGATATCAGGGACGAATTAGTAAATCATACTGAACTGGATCGAGCAGCCGAGACCTTTGCTATGCTTGGTGATTCTACTAGATTAAAGATTTTATATACATTATCAAAAACCGGCGAATGTTGTGTCTATCATCTGGCCGAGATACTGGGAATGGGCGTTTCGGCAGTTTCCCATCATCTGAGGAAATTACGTGATCGACGACTGGTAAAAACCAGACGTGATGGACTGAATATCTATTATTCGGTTGCCAGTAGTGAGGAAGCCAGCGGTGCCTGTAAAATTGCCCAGTCTATATTGAAGGTTTAAATAATTACAGATTGCCTTCAAGATGGAAGGCAATCTGCTATCTGAATTTGTAATTTTATCCGCCTTCGTCGCGATGGTATTCTAAGGTAGTGGCGGATAACCGCGGCGTAGCTTTTTGAGCGCGCGTACCGCAGGCG
>JABMPO010000281.1 GCA_013203015.1 Fidelibacterota bacterium | reverse complement strand
TGATACCCGAAAAAATTATTCCAAATCGCTAATTGTTTTTTCTATCAAATTCACCGACTCTTTCAGAACTCCAGCCTCAAATGTAAACTTCGCGCCGGCTTGTTTGAATAATTCCGGTAGCGATCTGGTTGCACCAAGCGCCAGACAACTGCGATAGTCTGCCAGCGCTTTTTTATGATCTTTGAGAGAATTGGCCCAGATTTGCGCTGCTCCAAGCTGAGCAATACCATATTCGATATAATAAAAAGGTATGACATGAATGTGCAATTTTTGGTGCCAGCCGGTTTCCTTAATATTCTCCAGCCCGGACCAATCCACTCCGAGCATGAATCGATCCCATAATACCGACCACTGCCGATCACAGTTTTCTGCAGCGCGGGCCAGTTGCGGATTTTCATAAGCCCAGTGCTGGAATGAATCAACTACTGACATGTAGGGCCAGAATAATATCAATTTTTCCAGATGTTCAATTCGTGCCCGTGCCGCCTCCTCCGGTGAATAAAATCCGCCCTGGGTTTCGACCAGATTTGGAGCCGCCAGCAATTCCATCGACATTGACGCCACTTCGGCAATTTCCATGCTATAATCGCGTTGCTGATTATAGGGCAGATGAGCACATTCAAAATTATGAAAAGAGTGCCCAGCCTCATGTAGTAGCGTTTGGACGTCGTCATGCATTCCAACCGCATTCATAAATATAAAGGGCAGCTTGGTTACTGAAAAATAATCGCAATAACCCCCGGGACCCTTCCCTTTACGGCTGTCAAGATCCAGGCAATTTTCTTGCTCCAGAGTTGCAAAATAACTCCCCAACTCCGGATCCATCCGATTGAAGATATTTCTGGTGGTTGCGATTAGTTCATTTACAGCAGTAAAAGGCCGTAATGGTTTTTGATTTTGGGGGTCTACATCGAGGTCCCACGGTCGCAATTCCGCAACCCCCAGTAATTTGCGACGCTTCTCATATATTCGCTGGGCGGCCGGTACAACCACGGCCTCTATTGCTTCGTGAAACAAGCTGCAATCCGTAGGAGAATAATCAAAGCGGCCCAGTTGTTGCCAGCGATATTCCCGATAATTTTCATAACCGGCATTGCCAGCAATTTTCGTTCGCAAAACATAGAATTTCAGCCAAAGTTCATTGATTTTCTCACGATCCTCCTGCCAACGAGCCATTTCCAGTCGCCAGACGTGCTCGCGCCTGGTGCGATTTTCATTCAAGTACTCAATTTTCAATTGAGGCAGAGTCACTTCCTGCCCATCCAACTCAACCATCTGGGAACCAACTATCTTATCATATTCCGAGCAAAGTTTTTCATTTCTAATCAATAATGGCAGATTTGCCTCCCGGAAGATTTCGGATTCAACCTGTAATTTGTGCAACTGGACAGAAAAATTATGTGGCTTCAGTTTACTATTAAGCAATTTCTGTTTAAGTTTTTGTTCGGCGGCTTCACTGGGTGAATAAATATTTTCCAGAAATTTATGGAAGCGTTCCTCGGCAACTATATCGCCAGTGTCCAATGTGGTCGTAATATAATAACGAACATATAATTCCATTATTAAATCGCGTAACCCGCTCCAGCCAGACATCCATTCATCCAGATTATCTTCAGTGAGCGGAAAATCAGTCAATTCTCCAAATTTTGATTCAAATTTTGGCCATGACCAATTCATGGCTTCGGTAACTTTAGCAGGTATTTTTACTGACATCTTGAATTCCAATTCCGTTATAATTATCCATATATTTGGATAAAATTAACATTCTCTTTTGAAAATATTAAAAAAAATTTGTGGATTGTAGATTGCAAATCCGCATTGCAAAATAGGCGATAATCATACAACATATTCAATTGGTCAATAAATAGATACCCGCGGTGGTATCTATATCAAATTTATCAAGACTAATTCAGTATGGGCCAGCATTGAATCATCAAAGTCAAGATGGGTGACTAACCGAATTGTCTGGCGGTCCATGTCTATTGCCAGGATATCATTTTCGGCTAATTTTTTAACGATTACTTCTTCGGAAATTTGATCATCCACCCTGAAGATAACAATATTTGTATCAACGGTCAGGACTTCACTTACATATCCAACTGATTTAAGAACTTCTCCTAATTTTAATGCCCGGCGATGGTCATCGGCAATCCGCTCGATATTATTATCCAGGGCATATATCCCAGCCGCAGCCAGATAACCAGCCTGGCGCATACCGCCGCCAAAAACCTTGCGAACGCGGCGAGCGCTATTTATGAATTCCCGATTCCCCAGCAAAACCGATCCCACCGGAGCGCCCAGTCCTTTTGAAAAACAAATCGAAATTGAATCAAATATTTTTCCGTATTCAGCTGCCTGTTGTCCGGTTGCAATTAAAGCATTAAAAATCCGAGCCCCGTCAAGATGAAATTTTAGATCATTATTTCCACACAGCTGACTAATCTCCGCAAGCATCGAGTAATCCCAACAACTCCCCCCGCCTTTGTTGCAGGTATTTTCAGCTACTACCAAACGCGTTACGGGAAAATGAAAATCGTCCGGATTGATATTTTGGGCAACATCCGCAGCTGAAAACCGCCCCCGGTCGCCAGCCAATAAACGAACCGATGCGCCGGAATTACGAGCGATGCCGCCGCCTTCATAATGATACACGTGACTCAAACGGTCACAGATGACTTCATCGCCGGATCGGGTATGTACATTGACGGCTATTTGATTGGTCATTGTACCGGATGGACAAAACAATCCGGCTTCCAAGCCAAACATTTCCGCCAACCGCGATTCCAGCCGGTTGGCAGTCGAATCTTCCGAAAAAACATCATCACCCACATCAGCAGCCATCATGGCTTGCAGCATCCCTGCTGAGGGCTTAGTCACGGTGTCGCTACGTAAATCAATCATATCATTATCCTTCAAATATTACAACTCTATCCTTTTCAACCGGCAAATCAATAATTTCGTCCCGAAATCTTTGTAAATAATTCAATTTTATCAAAATATAACATTTTTTTCTTTTTTTTTGCTTGCGCCATAACAAGTTAGTGTGTAAACTGATTTTAATTATATTGTTAAGGAGAACAATATGAAAACTGTCACCTACACTAAAAAAGATATTGTCCAGTGCGTAGCCAAGGCTGTCAATGCGCCGGATTTGCAAACCAGAGCATTTGTCGATCATACTTTTAAAGTAATGGCCCAGATGCTGATTGAGGATCATGGACGTGACCGCCTTCGAATTGAAATTCGAAATTTCGGGGTGCTGGAAGTCAAACCGACAAAAGCCAAGCCCAAAGCCCGGAATCCCCGTACCAACGAAATCGTCTATGTTCCCGCCCATCGCAAAACACACTTTAAAGCTGGCAAAATTATCCGCGAAGAATTACGTAAACCACTAAAGTAATTCCCAGACATACCACCTAATTAGGCTGTAATTGCTGCCCTACAAACACAATCGCTAACCTGTCCAACTGGTAGAAATTAATTTAATTTGTAACCTGGTACTGCCAATTGGATCAAAGTTTTGATATGCTAATTATTTACGGAATTATTAAATGACAATTACAGAATCAGCCCACATTAAACTGGAAGAATTACTCGGGAGATCTCAGAACGAAGGTAAATTGCTGCGAGTTATCAGCAATGGCTTTGGCTGAGGCGGTCCCAAGTTGGATATTGCTCTGGATGAGCAACATAAAAATGACAATACAATCGATATCAATGGCATTAAGGTAATATTTGAATCTCACCTTGAGATGTTTACCCATTCAATAAAATTAGATTTCCTTGATGACCCCCTCTGGGGCAAGGGTTTTCAAATCGGCACTGATTACGGTTGTTGATATTTGAAAGGGTTTGAGCATCAAACCCTTTTTTTATTTATAGTATTTAAATAAATACCCTGTTAAATAATACTATGCTTTTTAATATTGATTCATGTCGTATGATGTAATAATCGCCGGAGCGGGTCCGGCTGGGACCGCCGCCGCAATCACGCTGCTTAATCGGGGTAGAAAAGTTTTGTTGATAGATCGTCAATCCTTTCCCCGTGATAAGGTCTGTGGTGATGGTATATTACCCGGAGCGTCGGCTTTATTGGCACGACTTGGATTGGAAGATCAAATGCAGTCTGCCAATTTTTATCCAATCCATGGCGCCAGAATTTATTCTCCCAATGGCAACAAAGTTGACTGGTTTGTACGGCCAATAAATCCTATTCATAAATTTTATATCGCTCCACGGCACAAATTTGACAATTTGCTATATCAACACGCCAAACAGTTGGGAGCAATCACCATTACTGCGCCGGTTACCGGTGTAATAAGAACTGGCCGGACTATTCGCGGAATAAAAATATTGAAAAATAACCGAGAAGAGAAGCTCATTGCTCCTATCGTAATCGGTGCTGATGGAGCGACTTCGGTCATATATCGCTCGCTTGTAACACAGCAACACAGGATCAAACCGGAAGTAATCGCTATTCGAGCCTATTTGAAAAATTTTAAAATTATTCCCAACCACATCGAAGCATTCGCTTTAAAGTCACTTTTTCCAAATGGCGCGTGGATTTTTCCTACCGGTCCGAATTCCGCAAATGTCGGTTTCGGTATTGACATCGCCCGGTATCAGTCACAAAATCTTTCGATGAAAGAACTACTACACCAATTTCTGAGCGACTCCCGTATCAAATCCCGAATTGGTCTTGATCCAAATCCCAAAGATATAAAAACTTGGCCCTATACGCTATCAACTTCTCAATCGATACAAGTTGCCTACGATGGGGCTGTTCTGGTTGGAGATGCCGCCGCTTTGATGGACCCTTTCACCGGAGAAGGGATAAAAAATGCTTTATTATCTGGAATTATAGCTGGTGAAACAATAAGTGACGCTCTTAGCGCCCATGATATTTCCAAAGCATTTCTAACTAAATATGAACAGCGTTGCGAGCAGGAAATCAAAACTACTATTCGGCGTTCTATAAAACTGAAAAACAGTCTGGTACTAACACCACAAATTTTAAATACCAGCATTAAGCTCATGAATCGGTTTAAATCACCGACTGCGAAATTATTTAATCGCCTTTCAACTAATTTTGAATTTCTGTCTCAATAATAAAGACAAGGTTGGGAATTAATATGGAAACAATCTTTCTCATATTGGGGATTGGGCTAATCTTAACTGTCATTTTTGCTTATCGAATAATTGAAACTAAATATGGTTATATCCAGGCCGAGCGTTTAAGGATTTTACAGTCTTTGCTTTTCCTGTTGATAATAGTTGTTCATGGTTCGATAACCCTCGGCATTGCCAACATTGCAATATTTATTTGCATCAGTTTTTTTATCAGTGGGTTATTTGAAATAATTGGGGTAAACACAGGTTGCATTTTTGGCTCTTATAAATATACTGATCGTGCCTGTCCGTTGCCCTCAATATTAGGGGTTCCTCTGTGCTATCCCCTGGCTTGGGTTGGGTTGACCTATGCCGGTTTTTGGACTGGTTTATTGTTATTCAAGAATGTCCCAACTGCTATAATCCATTTTGATTGGCAGCTTATCCTTGGGATATCAGTACTGGTCACGCTACTGGATGTTATCAGTGATCCAATTGCCGTGCACGAAGGCCGCTGGGCCTGGCAGCGCCCGGGAAAATTCTATAATGTCCCCTTAACCAATTTTATTGGCTGGCTGTTTACAGCTTTGGTCATATTGACCGCGTTTAAATATTCTGCAACACTAATGAATCCGGTCGCAGTTTCACCAACACTGACTTATCTACCGGTTTTGGGATATATCATTTTTGCCGGGGCCAGCGCACGGGTTTGCTTTGAACGCCAACTCAAAATACCCGCTTACCTTGGTGTAATCACTGCTGTGACAATTCTGTCCGTGAGTTTACTCAAATTATATTTTTGAAAAATAATGCTCAGTATTAATTTTTAATTATGTTATCAAGTCCGGGAGAAAAATAATGCCACGAATATTCTGTATTGGTCGGAATTATCTTGAGCATATTGAAGAATTGTCTAATCAAAGACCGACTGAGCCGGTTATATTTATGAAGCCTGGCAGTTGTTTAACGCCAGTTGGTTTGCCGATCACTTACCCTGCCCATGGTAATGATTTACAACACGAAGTGGAAATTGTCTATCGGGTCGATAAATTCGGGCGGTTTGAAAATTCCATGGAGCTTGCTGATCAGCTCGACGGTGTTACCATCGGCCTCGATCTGACACTGCGGGATGCGCAGTTTGAACTCAAAAAGAAGGGTTTACCCTGGGAAAAAGCCAAAGCATTTGATGGCAGCGCTCCAATCGGTAAATTTATGCCGGTGGATAAAACAACCAGGTTCGATAATCTGAATTTCGGCTGCCGGGTCAATGGAATCGAACGGCAATCCGGTAATTCCGGCCTGATGATTTTTAGTATTGCCAAACTGCTTAAGGCAATCAGTAGAATCTGGGAACTGTTACCGGGCGATCTGATTTTCACCGGCACTCCGGCTGGTGTCGCTTCCTTAGAGGTTGGTGATGAAATTGAGATTTTCAGCGATTTCACTGATTCATTTCGATGGTCAATCGTTGAATAACAAATCAATCCGGATTCAAATACCTAACAGAGATTAAATTTAAGAAAGCTATGAAACCGCTACTCTTACTACATTCAGCAGAAGTTCATATAAAATTTATCGGTAATGAATTTTCAGTCAATTACAACAATAATAAAATCAGAATTAGTTTGGATGAGCATAATCGCTGCGAAGTGAGTTTAATAGATCAACGGGTGTCCTATAAAGCGCGATTGCTGGGCAGTAATATAATGAATGTTAAGAAAACCGGTGAAATCGATTT
>JABMPO010000280.1 GCA_013203015.1 Fidelibacterota bacterium | reverse complement strand
TTGTCACCTTCGTAAAAGCCTCGGACTTCATCTCCACTGAGCCAAACAGAGCCATCATTGTATGCATTAATCAGGAATTCAGCATAGTCAGCGTTGGTAGTTTCGTAGGTCATTAGCTCGTAGTCGTAGGCAATATTCCTGATTTCATCTCCGGGGCCGTAGGTATAATCCCCCGCTGCAACGACAACAAACGGGAATGAGACTTCAATGAAATGACCGGTAGCGATTACACGAACCTGAGTCTGATCACTATACGTTCCACCAAATTCCGCTCCCAGATTCCATTCCAGATGATTATCAATGCCTGCTAATACACCATTGCCGACATCTCCAGTGATATATTCGGAATTCTGGAAGCTACTACCGTTATCAAAACTTACTTCAAGCTCCACCTGGAAATAAGTGAATAATGTATCCTCTGCCAGGTCGTAATAAATGTCCACGATCTTCGATCCATCTGTTCGCTGAGTTGCATCTACATTGGTTATACTGGCCGTTTGGCTAAATAGAAATCCACAGCCCACGAATACGATTAAAAACCTAAGTATCTTTCCCATAACTAATCCTAAGATTGTTTTATTAATTTCGGGTTATTTGTAACAAGTGGTAAATAGTAATGATCAGCATTTTAATACCATATCACAACTCGTCCACCACGTCGGACTTGAAGTAGTTCATCATTGTACACATTGCGTAGAGAACTGCCGGGAGAAATTTCGATGTCGGTGCTACCGATTGTTCCAATATGTTTAAATCGGATGCGCGCCAAAATACCCGATCCGGTATTGCCAGTAACTGTCCCACCGGCGATAGCAACATTGGCCTCAAGCAATCCGTTCACACTGTCAATTTCAACATATTCAATTACTTCCCCGGTACTAATTCCAAATATATCAGATATTTCAGTCTTTATGCTGTAATCATCGATCGTTAGCATTTCACCATCGTAATCAAGAATCAGATGAACACCTAAAAGATTCACAACATTGATCATTTTTATTGAAATTATAAACGTTGCACCGGAATCAGAATAGACATAACCTGGAGACACTATCAGGGCCGTGCCGTCATAAGTATTAATTGAATAATTCCGTTCCGGCCAATTGCTCTCCTCGATGTCAGAAGGATAGCTTGATCGAACTTCAAATGTATGATCGCCATCCTCTAATCTTGGTAATTGCAGGATATGTCGGCCTGTATTCTCATCGTAGGTATGATTTGGCTTATCAAAACCGAGCAACATTTCCCCTGATATCCAATCGGACCAGGCGCTGATGTCCACGTGATATGAATAGAATATTCTTCCTGAATAATCATAGGTGGCGACCGTATCGGTCGTGTCTGGCCAATAATTGCTATTTGCATGCCGCCAGGCAAAAGTCACACCGCTGGTATCCAGTGTGGCACCTTCAGCCGGTCCAATTTCAATTAAAGTTTGGGGAGGAGAATAATCAGGGCTGTCGGGATCGAAGAGATTTTCAACATCGCCAAAGATATCCCCACAAGCTGCCATAATCATAACCATTGTCAGGATACTGCCAATCGGCAAAATTCTATGTTTTATCTGGCTCAGCATAATTAATTCAGTTGATATTATGAACCTAATTTAATACATCCAACCGAGTGGTGATTGACATCACAATAATCAGCTATTTTGAAGTAAGGGTCCAGGTTCCGTCCCAATCCTTGCCGGGTGGGTTATTCTTCATATGTTCACAACGGGGAATATAAATGGCAGATGGATTGGTGTTGCGGCCCGGGAACATATCTTCCATTGCTTCTGCTTCCCGAAATGCTTTGATGGCTTTTTTCCAATCCTGGTCAAGATACAGACGCTGGGCAGCATGAAACGCTTCCACAGTAGCGGCCAGAGCCGGATCAATTTTGCCTTTTTCAGCCAGCAATTCATAAACTTTAACCGGTACACTTTTACCCTTAACCCGCACATAATCCAGGAAACGCCATTCAAACTGATCGGCCACAGCTTTCTGAGTTGCGTCCATAACCTGAATATAGACTCCGTATTGCTTGGCGGAAGATTCAAGTCGAGAAGCAATATTCACGGTATCACCCATCATTGTATAATTCATTCGCATGGTCGATCCCATATTACCGGTTACAATATTACCTGATCCCAACCCGATGCGGTGCTGCATATTGTGAACAATTTCAGGCCAGCCTTCTTCAGAATCCCACTTAGCACGCAATACAGCCAGTTCCTGCTCCATCTCAAGCGCGGTCATGCAAGCCTGATATTCGTGATTTTCAACCGGCATTGGCGAACCGTAAAAAGCCACGATTGAATCACCAATGTATTTATCAAGAGTTCCCTGTCGATTAAGTAAAACGGTCGTCATTTCGGTAAGGTACTCGTTCATCAGACTAACCATTTTTTTCGGTTCAAGTACTTCTGAAAAAGATGAGAAACTCTGAATGTCAGAGAAAAATGCCGTGTGGTAGCCAACATCACCGCCAAGTTTTGGTTCCTTTTTGTCTTCATACATTTGATCGATGAGCTCGGGAGAAATATAGGTTCCAAAAGTATTCTTGAGAAATTTCTTATCTTTTTGCTCGTTG
Source organism: Fidelibacterota bacterium (assembly GCA_013203015.1). GTDB lineage: Bacteria > Fidelibacterota > Marinisomatia > Marinisomatales > TCS56 > JABMPO01. The sequence continues at coordinate 4,451 of JABMPO010000280.1, read as the reverse complement.
AGAAATTTGTAGATAACATTACTGGTATAGGTTAATGCAAAAGCAGCGATTGGCAGCGCAATCGGCAACATCATGCTTTCGCCAATTCCCGGTAAGCCAATCGAGAACCAATCAGGGTTATTCTGCACAAAAGACGTTGGTAATAATTTGGAGAACATCATCTTTACTAACCAGAATTGATCAGCGACAAAAAATCCACAGGCAATAGAAAAATAGAGAATCGCTTCGATTAGAACCAGGATTCCGGCGATAACCGGATTGACAAAGGCAATAGTAATAAATGTAAGGAAACAAATCAGGGTTATTAACCAAAAATGGCTTGCAGGGAACCCAAAACCGAGGACATCTACCAGACGATTTCCCAAGACACTAATATAGTTATTATGTAACATAGTTTGAATTGCATTAGCGTGGGTTTCTACTCCAGGCATTAACTGGGGAATTCCCAGATAATTATAAAATGGTGTGGATTTCACATCATGTACCGTTTCCACCGATACACCAATCAGCACAATTTTATCATAAAATGGTGATTGGGTAATATCAAAATCACCACCGAGCCCCATTACTTCCATCATTTCCTGCCGCTCAGCTGAATCCTCAATTGCTGTGATCCATTCAGGGGTTTTTCCCGGCAGAAATTGATCCATCCAATCGATATCTTCCATTGGGTCACGCAATGTTATCTCTTCCGTATCAATAATATAAGCCAAAGAATAATGCGGGAAAGTACCCCATTTTGGTATTTTACTCTCTCGTAATTTATATCCCGATGCCGGACCATAATAATTAGTCAGAAAGGTATTGCTTCTGCTTAATACATTAATGGTTTTGGGGCCATAGCGCCAAAGGTGATTTTTAAAGTCATGTACCGGGACTACCGAATCGGCAATTCCTTCAAATACTTTAACACATTTCAACCCTAAAGTCAGATAAGCCCGATTCGGTTCATGATCCAGGTAACCGGCCAGCGAATAGCGTCGGGCAAAACCATCCTCATCCAGAAAATCATTGATCAAACCAGTTTCCGGATTTCCTCTCAGGAGTGCTTCCACCGGCATCGAAATATATTGCGGCGGGAAACGTGACGGCTCCGTTGCCATTTTAGCGTTAATCACGATTTTCGTCCCATTGGCAATTGCTTCGGCGATGGCAGCCCCAAACAATTCGTCACCATGCTCAGGGACAGGTACTTCAAAGCCCTGCTTCCTTAAATCAGCAGCATATCCTTTGAAATATTCCGATTTAGCTTCCGGTGCATCAAACTGCACATCAAATGCAATGACCCGTGCGCCCGCCTGAGACAAATTCCTGACGACATTAGCCCAGATTGTTCCCCTGGGATAAGGCCATTGTTCCGGCATCAACCGCCAGGCTTCATCATCAACATCTACCAGGACTATATCGGTCCCCAGCTTGATAAAAGAGGAATCACGGGCTGCCCAGCCGGTAAGGGGGCCACGTACGGAATGGAACCGGTAATCATATAACTTCAATTCAAGTGCGTCAAACGCACCCAACCAGTGTAAAAAAGCAACCACTATTATTGTACCAATGGTTATTAGAATTCCGGCTAAACTTTGTTCAAATATTTTTTTTAATTTATCAATCATGATTAAAACCGATAGTTAATTGCCAGGTTGAAAGTAGATGAATTTATCTCAATCGATTCCAGGAATTCGTCCGTTTTTCCGTTGTTATCATTATCAATTCCATCAGTTTTCCAATCTGATGATTGTGATAATTGAATCAATGTTGTACAGTTAAGCATCAAGTTATCAAGTATTTTATAGTCAAATCCCAACTGATTATTATAGACATTGATCGAAGTATATCCGGAACTTTTTAAATAATTTAGGGCAACAGTCATTTGAGCTTTTTCTTCAAGCAGCGGATAAGTCGCCTGGATTCCTATCACTGTCCAATTATTTACTGCATAGGAAGTTTGCACTTCAGTCTGGCTCAAATTGATGACGGTTTTCAGAGCAATATCAGTAAAATAAGAACTGAGGCTAAGCGAGGTGGATCGTGAATCCGTGCCACTGAAAACTGAATTATACTGCCGCTCTTCTGCCAATAAATCAAAATTGTTAACCTGATAACGATTAATTACCAAATTATTATTAACTGACTTGGTAATGAAGGGGAAATTGACCGAAAGCAGCGAATTTCTGGTTAGCGTACTTTCCCGTTGGTCAATCAGTTGCCCATTAATAGTATCCAGATCGGTGGTGGCATTATTTTTAGTTATTGACTGAAAATTCATCGTAAACGAAGGAACCTGGGGACCGGGAGCCAGAGTAACATTAGCGAGTAAAGTACCCGTTCGAATCGGATTTACAGTCGTCGCTAAAATATTATTGCTTTGGTATTTATAACTACTGTTAACCAACAGTTTGTTATCCAGCATAAGAACCCGGTCAGAAAGAATAAACTCACGAACATTATTCATCATATACGGATTACCATAAGACTTGTAAACGGGTCCTGTCTGTCGATATTCGGCGCTGAGATTATTTTTATAATAGTATCCTCTAACCCGGATATTATAGGCTGTTGATGGCATATTCATAATTGACCGAATTGGTCGTTTCTCAAAGGCCGTATAGTCCAGTGGCAACAGGGGAACCATATGAATATTAATGGTTAAAAACTGGCTGTATTTGAGTGGGTCTGGAATTTTGGATGTATCAATCATTATGGGCGATCCAACTACCAGACCATACTGATCATATGACACACCAATCAAACCATCCAAACTATCATCCAACATGGTATCCATCTGGGTGCGACTCATAGTCCCGTCCCAGATATCCTGGTTTTCCAGACTGAAATTCCAATTAGCGTTAATTCTCAATCGCTGGTTGTCGTGGGAACTTGAATATTCAAAACCAACTACTATATTTTCTGCCGGTTTATTACCGCTCCAGTTTTTATCAGCGAATTCTAATGTACCACCATAGGTGGATAATGCCGATCTGAATTGATCGTATTGGTAGTTACCATATGGAATGCTAGATAAACCGTCAGTACTTGAACTATCGATAGTGAAAGTCGCGCCGGATACCAGTTTATCAACACTGTTGATGACATCTTTTGACTTTAACAATGACAATCCGATTTGATAACGAGATAAAAATTTTACCGATAGCCTGTAAGCGCTCAGTTTCCGTGTGAAAGTATATCCCGTTCGCTCTAGCTGATAGGTGTAGTGTCCAGTGGAATCTAATATAACATCTGCTAAGTAATATCCTTCATCGATCCGGTTGCGATGTTGCACGGCACGATTGATAATACCACTGGCTGCCTGAAATCGCAGCCAGGGTAAATTTAAATCGACACCCACCCCGCGTATTCTTTTACCATCCAATACCATTGCTGCATGGGTTGGAAAGAAATCACCGGCATTGATCGTAAGATAATCGCCGATTGAAATGTCAGTCGAATAACGGTTCATCGGCTGCAAATATTCGGATTCACGACTAGTAATTCGCACCACCGCTTTAGCTTTCACCCAGCTCACACCCGCTTCGGCTTTTGCTGTCAACTCACCTACATTCAGAACCTGCCCTTCGATCCGGTCGCTGGATATACGACTGCTTACTTCCCCGGAATAGGTAATCTGTTCATCAATATTAATATGTCCGGTTGTCGTTCCAAAACTCCAAATGACAGGTTTTACATTCATTCCATAAACCGTCGCCATTGAAATCGTGACGGAATGCAATCCCGGTAATATCTCCTCCGGATGGAGACTTATTATCTCAGGTGATATAAACGCCGCTGCGCTGTAATCGTCACCATCAATAACAATCTTTACGCTGCTGGTATCGATATTGGGGGCATTGAATAGCGATAATGCTACTACAACGTCCTCAGGGTTTAGTAATTCTCCTGGTTGAGGGGAGAGTATCAAGATGTCGGCGTCAACCATTTGCGTAGCGGCTATTTTATTCGATCCGGGAAAATATCTACCACCCACCCCCGCCGGGATAACAGGAACGAAATGAGGCGTTTCAAAGGGATTTTCTGACGGAGTTGCATAATATTCAGTATTCAGGGATCTTAAAACAATTAGATACTCCAAACCTTCCGGTGATAATTCCTGAGCCGGAATTATCCCTTTCCAAACCCCACCGCGGTAGTTCATCAATTTTTCATGATAACTACTGGAATGGGCAGTTCGGTAAAACAAGGTTACATCTACGACCGAAATGTCCTGTAATAAGCCAACGGTAATTTCCAGATCCTCATTATCTTTGGCTTCGATGGGGGGAACATGGTAGAGGATCGGGCTGGCGGATGGTTGTGCTGAAATTTCAGCAAGGAATAATCCAAACAGAATTCCCAGCACCGGGTTTATCAGAATTTTATAACTGCTGATCACATCAACGAGTTTAGCAGTTTTGTTAGCTGAATAAAAGTTCTATTGATATTCAATAATCAGGGTT
>JABMPO010000279.1 GCA_013203015.1 Fidelibacterota bacterium | reverse complement strand
TGACTTGAACGCCATGGTCAAGGATTTCAAATGGCCCCAGGTCTGGACCACCAACCTGGCCCTGGATATGGAGCTTCCCGCCCGTATGGTCGGAACGTTTGAAATGGTCTACAGTAAGGACCTCAACGCTATTTACATGCGCAATGCCGATGTTCCCGAGCAAGTGCGATACTTGGATGATGGTCGTCCCTACTATACCACCTGGGTGGAGGGAGATTTTGGTCCGGTTGCTGATTTTGAGCTTAATGACGACGGTGGAGCCGGTGTTTATGTCATCGACAATACTGACGAAGGCTACAACCTTACCTTAACGGCGCAGTTACGAAAATCCTTTACCAATGGTTTGAATACCATGGTGGCTTATACCTATCTTGATGCTAAGAATAATCTGAAGTCGACTGAAATCGCTTCCGTATTGTGGCAGAGCCAGCCGGTACAGGGCGATCCCAACCAACCCCAATTAGGTTGGTCCGAATTTGGAAACCGCCACCGCATCGTTGGTATGCTGGATTACCGTATGAACTGGTCCGAAAAGCAATCTACTAATTTCGCTGTATTCTTCGAGATGGCTGAAGGTAACCGCTATGTCTATTCCGGTGGTAACCGTTATTCCTTCATCTATTCCGGTGATGTGAACGGCGACGGTTACGGCGGCAATGACCTGATTTACATCCCTGAAAACGAGAATGATATTGTCCTTGACGCGACCAGTCCCTATGACTGGGCAGATCTGGATGCGTTCATCGAACAGGATCCCTATCTCAGCGAAAACCGTGGCAAGATTGCCGAACGGCATGGCCTGGTCAATCCCTGGTTCACCAATATTGACCTGAAAATCCTCCACGATTTCAAAACCGGTATGGGTCATTTTCAGTTCAATATGGATATCATGAATGTGGCTAACCTGATCAGTGATAAGTGGGGCGTCAGGCAAATGGCTAACCCGTTGGCATTATCACCGCTATCCCTGACCGGATGGGATACTAATGGCGAACCGATTCTGGCCTTCAACGGTGTAGAAGATACATTCATGGATGCTCCCGGCGAATATTCAGTCTGGCGGATTCAGTTCGGTATCAAATATATGTTTTAACTTCCTCAGGGAAGGTTTGTGATAAGTGAAAGAAAGCCGGTTCTATACCGGCTTTCTTTTTATTCTAAACAATCCTGTAACTAAATTAAAAGGAAATCGAACCCTCCAATCATATGACGATAAATACTAATAGCATAATCATCTGGGATTTTGACGGTACAATAGTTGATACCAGCAATAAAAATTATCAGGTTACACAGCGAATTGTTACAAAAATATCAGGCAAGCCAATTCAGTCTTTTCCTTCCTTGAATTCTTTGACAGATTATAGGACCGCAAATTCCCGAAATCAGAACTGGCGCTTGTTGTACAAAAATGAGTTTAACTTAAATGAATCAGAGATTGACCAGGCCGGTCGGCTCTGGACCGAATACCAATTTGCAGATGACACTAGCCCCACGATTATGAATGGGCTTGATACTACACTCAAGAATTTGAGTGGTATCAGTCAGGGGATTGTTTCGCAAAATAGCAAAGATAACATCATCACAATATTAGCCACACTGGGAATCGGGCATTATTTCTGGGCGATAATTGGCTATGAAGAGGTTGGGCTGGACCGGCAAAAACCCAATCCGGATGGTTTTCTGACCTGTGTGAAAAGGCTGAGAACTAAGAATACCAGCAGGATTTACAGTGTTGGTGATCATGAAACCGATGTGCTTTTTGCAAACAATGCCCGCAAGTATTTAAACCAAGCAGAAAGTCCAATTGATATAATTACCATTGGTGTCAATTATAATCACGGATTAATGGACTGGAATCATATGCCGGGCCACATGGTCACTAGACCCGAAGATTGTGCATCGATTATTTTGCAAAAAGACCTGCACTCAAATAACAGGTTCTGATATTTACGTTGATTAAACTAGAAAACGTTGCTTAGTGCCATTGTGAAAAAGAAAATAGCTGAAATAGCTATGTTACCATTATATATATCATTTATATATATCATTCAAACC
>JABMPO010000033.1 GCA_013203015.1 Fidelibacterota bacterium | reverse complement strand
GCTGGTATGGCAGCGTGATGATGCCCAGATGAAGGCCGAAGTTCGGATTGGAATTAATCCTAATCCGGTCCAAAATGATTCTACTGGAATGCTGGGAATCGCTCCGGTCTGGGAATACCAACCGGTGAATTTCGTTGGGGCCATAAAAGCTGGTGCAATGACAACGGTCAATGGTTTTACCCTGATCTATTTATCCCTGAAGATGATAGTTGGGGATGCATCATTATTTAAAGAAATTGGTGGACCTATCGCAATCGCCCAATATGCTGGGGAGGCGGCAGAAATGGGTTGGGTTTATCTGGTACGGTTTATGGCATTGATCAGCGTCAATTTAGCCTTTATAAATATACTGCCAATTCCTGGTCTGGATGGCGGGCATATCCTGGTAATTATCATTGAGGCGCTGCGCCGCAAACCACTGACAATTAAAACCAGAATGGTGATTCAGCAGATTGGTATGGCTTTACTACTGGTTTTAATATTTTTCATAATGGGTAATGATATCTGGAAATTAATTTTCAATAATTAAATCTGTTTTGCCTTTTCCCGCCTGCGCTTGATCATGTCGGATATTCCGAATGGTGCGTAGTAGATATAAAATGATATAACGGCTACAAATTCCAGGGTTAATATGTACCAGGGCCAGGGGCCCATCATATCCATCAGTGATCCATCAACAGGCTTATGGCAGATGAACAAATAATTAGCGCCGGTTAACCAGTTGAATCCGGCAATGAATACCAGGTAGATATTAGTTATAGCAAATACTTTCCAGATTGATTTGTGACGCGGACGAAATCCGGCTGTGAAAGTCAGATAGAGACTGGCGGCTATTATTAATCCGTGCGATAAAAAAAACTGAAAAAAGCGGAAGTGCGGAAAGCTGTAAATTCCTATATCAGGTGTAAGTAAGGCCTGAATTGCGCCCCCCAGTCCCCAGAAATAATTCAGTTCATACAAGCTGTAATTCCGATTGATGAGCATTACAGCCGATAAAACAATAGCCACGCCGCATAAATGCAAGGGCAATGAATTGGCCACTGACCAGGTACCATTTGCAAGTCTCCACACATTTAATGCAAGCTCCTGAAGAATTAATGTAGCTGCCAGCGTATAGCGTACAATTTTGTCCACCGGTGCATTTTTTAATTTTTGTCGCAACAGATAAATACTGACAAAGAATACCAACAGAATCAATAAAGCCAGATTATGCGATGTGGAATAAAATATGAATTTTCCGCCCTCAAATTCAGAACCAAAATAACCACTCACGACTTTCCCTCCCTTGAACTGAAATTTTTGTACTACGAGCCAGTGGAAAATAAAACAGTTTCAGTTATACCTCACAAGTTTTGTTAGCCGGTGTTTTTAACCTCTTTCAGGCGTAAAACCAGGGAGCCGTATTTCAGTTTTATGTGGATTTGTACGGGCAAGCGACGCTTATCATCGCTAAGCCAAACCGCAATATCACCCCGGTTTTTAAACAGTGCTCGCTGTTTGCGGAAGGGTTTAACCACCAGGCAGGAAAATGTACCGGCTGGTACTTTAATCCGCTGCTTCTCAATTACCTTGAGTTGAAAATCGGTTTGCTTATTGTTATCGAAGGTCACCAGTTGCAGGGTATTCCCGATTATCAGCTGCTGGGAACGGAGATAATAGAATAGTGAATAGGGATCCCGTACCGGCTGGGAAATAGCTACTGTATCCTTGCCAGTGATGGCGATTAAATCACGATAATTGATATAGGTGGATGATTTACGGTGATAACGGCCTTCATTAATATTTTTATCCACGCGATAGGTATACATTTCTTGATCGTCGAACCAGATATCGATATTATCACGGATTTTAAATATGCGGTCGGCTACACCACCGGTGCGAGCCTGATAATTGATATGGTAGGTAGTAATATCGTCGATCTGATCAAGCCCCACAACTGTGAGCAGTGCTTCACCGACCGGTAGTACATTGAAGCTGGCGGTATACTTTAGTCGTTCACCAGGTTGGAAAGGTAGTTCCTGCCCTGATATAAAAACGCTGCTAATTAATAATAGAATTAACCAGCGAACCATAAGCGTCTTTCGAATAATTGCATTTTATGCTCATGCCAGCGATAAATAGTTGAACCAATCGACGGTGCTAACAAGCCACCATCAATCAGCAGTTCAAAATCCGAGGGGAAGGTTTTCATTATTTCAACAGGGTCATTATTTGGCGGATGCCCGGATCGGTTCACGCTGGTTGTAGTAATAGGTACACCGGTTTGTTGG
>JABMPO010000278.1 GCA_013203015.1 Fidelibacterota bacterium | reverse complement strand
ATGGGTTTGGAAGTGGCTGTACGAGGCATGCAGTGGCAGCAATTCCTGGCTCAGGACTGCATCTTCTGGCTTTACGAAGTAACTAATACCGGTACCACCGATTATACAAAAATGACTTTTGGCATGTTGGTTGGCACTTACGTCGGTGTTACCAGTACCGAAGACCGTGGCGAATACGATGATGATTGGTCCTTCTTTGACGTCAACGATGATATAACCTACACCGGAGATTTCGACAATAATGCCGATCGTAATTCAAAATGGGTGGGACCGGTGGGAATGGTTGGCTATGCCTTCTTAGAATCTCCGGGAAATCCCTTTGACGGAATCGATAATGATGACGACTACGATTCGATAGAGGGTCTGGGATTTGCACCATTGTTTGATGAACCGGACTTTGATTCAGTGTTAATCAATGTTGGTGATAATATAGTTCTAATTGACAACCAGTACAATCGCACGATCTATGTAATTCCCGCTGAAGATTCGGTAATCGTTCAGACGCTGGGTGCCGAACTAAAAATCTTTCCGGGTGTCACGAAACTGGCTGAAGGCAATCCCGTAATTGGCAGCAACGGTAAAGAGACCGTCACCGCCAGTGCTTTCGATGGAATAGATAACGATCTTGACGGTCTGATCGATGAAAACTACTTCCTCCATTACCGTCAGCGCCGGGTCGATCAGTTCGGACAGATTCTGTTTGATGAAATCAACCCGCGAGCTCACATCGATTATATCAATGATATCGGTATCGACAACCCGTTGATCGATGAAAAACGGGATGACGGGATTGATAATGACAACGACTGGGACCCGGAGTACGATGATATTGGCCGTGATGGCATCGCCGGTACCAGCGATTATGGTGAAGGCGATGGAGTACCTTCCCCTGGCGAACCAAATTTTGACGAAACCGATGTGGATGAATCAGATCAAATCGGCCTCACCAGTTTCAATTATTTCACTCCAGCCGGTGAATTCCCTATGCGATTCGACGAAGATCTATGGGAAATGCTCCATCCCGGATATTTTGATACGCCCAGTTCAATTTCCGATGGTGTACCGATTGCCGGTGAAGATGGTGATTTTGTCTACGGGTCGGGCTACTTCCCCCTGCTGGCCGGGCGAACGGAAAGATTCTCGTTAGCTCTGGTCTATGGCAAAGACCTGGAAGAACTGATTAATAACAAACGTACCGTACAAAATATTTATAACAACAATTACCGTTTCCCACCGCCACCGCTGAAGCCCACGCTGACAGCCACGGCCGGGGACGGTGAAGTTATTCTTTACTGGGATCGGGTGGCGGAAAACAGCATCGATCCGATTACCAAAGAAAAAGACTTTCAGGGGTATAAGCTGTACCGCGCCACGGACGCGAATTTCAATGATGTGCGCAATATTACCAATGCCCATGGCATAATCGAAGGCTATTCACCCATTGTTCAATTTGACCTGGATGATGATATGGAATCCTACTTCTACCCATCCGACCTCCTGTTCCAGGAGTCCCAGGGTTACAGTTTCTACCTCGGTGACAATAGCGGTCTTCAACATAGTTACGTGGACCATGACGTACAGAACGGTCGCACCTATTATTATGCCCTGGTGGCCTATGATCGCGGTGAGAATGACAAAGACATTTTCCCAGCCGAAAACACTAAATTCATTTCCGTTCTACCCACCGGTGAAATCTTCACTGATAAAAATACCACAGTAGTAACCCCAACAGCTACGGCCGCTGGCTACCGAATCAATGACACCACCGCTGTGGCGGCCACTGGCATCGCTACTGGAAATATTGCGATTGAAGTAGTCGATGAAACTGCTCTCAACGGTCATGATTATCTGGTGAGTTTCAGGGATCAATCCTCCGACGGCATCGATAATGATCAGGATTGGGACCTGAATACCGATGACGTTGGCAGTGACGGCATCGCTGGCACCAACGACGCGGACAGTACCGAGCTAAACGGCAGTCCTGATAGCGGTGAACCAAATGTCGATCTAAATGACAATGAAGAATTCACACCAATAACTACTTATTATTCGGTTAGGGATCTGGATCCGGTTTCCTATCAGTTTACCACCAATGATACGTTGAGTGTCAGCATACCCTTTCGCAATTTAATCGAAGGAACGGTTACGATAACAAACAGCGTGGGCGCTCAGATTTCAGCAGGAGATTATATTCTTGATTATACTTTCGGCCGTATCCGCGGAGCCTACCCGGATGCCCTGGGCCAAGATGATTACACAATCGAATTTGAGCATTATCCGATCAAAAACAGTCCTTATATGCACAATTCGATCTGGACTGACGAAACTGCAAAACCCTACGTTCCGGAAACATTGGATTCAGAAATATTTAATGGATTACGAATCGATTTCAGCAACGACTGGAGCATCAATCCAATTGATTCCCTGACCTACTGGTGGACTATTGCGGGCGGTGATACGACTGATAAAGAATATAAAATCAGCGCAGGCGGTGATACTACCTGGATCAAGAATAATGGTGATTCGACCTATTTCTTCTCAATCGGTCTGCAGCATTTCCCCACTGCCGGATTGTTCGCCAAAAAAATCCCCAGCGATTATATGATTGTTTTTTCAGATGATGCCGATTTTGGAGAAGCGGTGACTTTCCCGATTCCCAAACATGATCATAACACGAATTTTCGCATTTACGACCGTACTAATAATAAAAGAGTACCCTTCACCTACACCGATTCGGGGCGTGAGGGACAATTGGACCATCTTGATATTCTGTACTTCTTTGAGCAGGATATGCGCGATACCAATAATTATCATTACTCCTGGTCAATCACTTTCACCCGCCGGCAAACGCACAGCGATTCGACCGAATTTATTTTCGGCGATGGCGACACATTGTTTATTGCCATGTCTAAGCCATTTCGCAACGGTGATAGTTACAGTTTCACCTCCCCATTGCCGAAAATGCAGGCAGACTCTGTTAAAAAAGATATGAAGGATATCCGGGTCGTTCCAAATCCCTATTATTCAGCTCATGAATTTGAAGGACCATTACCCCCCGGAATAACCAGTGGGCGCGGGGAACGCCGAATATTTTTCCAGAACATCCCCAATGATGCGAAGATCCATATCTTTACGGTTCGTGGTCAGCATTTAAAAACTCTGACTGCCAGCGGTAGCATACATGACGGGACGGTAATCTGGAATTTGAAAACCAAAGAAAATCTGGACATAGCTTTTGGGATGTATTTTTATGTGGTCGAGTCTTCCACCGGAGGAAAACAATCTGGAAAATTTGCGGTGATAAAATGAAGAAATATATAATCTTACTAATGGTAGTGACATTTGCTGCCGGGCAATCAAAAGTTGGCACAACTTCAGCTCCATTTCTGGGGATTGGTGTGGGACCCCGGAGTGTAGGCATGGGTGGTGGTGCCGTCGCCGTTGTCACCGAT
>JABMPO010000277.1 GCA_013203015.1 Fidelibacterota bacterium | reverse complement strand
CGTTATCTCCGTTTGAAATTTACTATTGATAAACTCGTAAATTGTATTTAAAACAACATTATGTCATTCTGAATAAGGCACGAATGAAGAATCCCAAACAACTGTAATGTGCACAATACATTGATTTACACCGATTCAACGGCTGAGATTTTTCGGTCGTTACATCCCGACCTTCGGTACGGGACTGTAAGCTCACTCAGAATGACAAATGCAGGATTTTTCACGAGTTCCTCACTATTATTAAAATGAATCTACCAGGTAGTCATAATATCGTTGAGTATTTCGTCAGCGATTTTCTCAATTGCGATGCGGGTTGCATAACTTCGCGGTTCACCAAACTCATCATCATCGTCTGCATCGAGTACCCCGTCGCCATCATTATCAATACCATCACTACTGATATCCCCGCTGAGACCATAAGCGCCCCAGCCGCTATAATTCTTGTGCAATAAGGCCACATCATTTTTCACATCGTACCACTCCAAATCCAATTGGATTGTCAATCGGTACTCGGTGACGACTTCATTGCCGGTAAATGTCTGGGCTCTATCATCTACTCTGATAATGGAACCACGCAAAATCGAATCGGCTACATTTTCATCAGCCAGCCGCAAGATATTTTCTTCGGTAAAACTAGCTAATAAATTATCGGTAACTGATTCAGCCATCCCGAATTCTGCCGTCTGGTTTTCTACGAGAGGGATGGCAATGCTGTTAATATGAGGCGGTATTGAACCTGCCAGGGAGTAAAAACCGCAACTGATCAAACTGCCGGCAAAAATAGCAATCAAGATTTTTCTAACCATCACTTTCGCTCCTTTATCTTGCGCTCGAGCCCATACTGGTCGATTTTACGATATAGAGTTCTTTCACTCATTCCCAGTGAACGGGCAGCAGCCCGGCGGTTATTATTGAAATGTTGCAGGGTGCGCATAATAGCCTCTTTTTCCAAAGATTCAAGGGTCATATCGCCGATTGCCTCACCTCGAATCATGGGGAAATCGTTCGGGGTAGTAACCGGTGCAACTGGTTCAATTTCGGTCGGCTCATGGGGCAGGAAGCGGATTTCATCAACGGGATTGTACACTGGTTTACCGCTCAATACTTCCTTAATGTCCTGGATATCCTGGCGCATCAAAAATATCTGCCGCAACATTATTTCCCGCTCGGCCTGTTCCGGTGATCGGTCAACCAGCATTGGCAGGTGAGGATTTTCAGCGACCTTCGTTGGCTGTAATTGCCGGGCAACCATCTCGGCCGTGATTCGTTCACCCCGCTCAAGCACCAGAATACTTTCCACAAAATTCTTTAATTCGCGTACATTTCCCGGCCAATCGTATTGTTTCATCAAACGGACCGCTTCAGGCATGAATCCTCGATATGGAATATCATTACTGCGGGTAAATTGTAAGGCAAACCGTTCCACCAGCAGGGATAAATCTTCGATGCGATTCCGCAACGCCGGTACTTCAATGGTAACGGTCTTTAATCGATAATACAAGTCCTGACGGAAATCACCTTTAGCAGCGTCACTCTCAAGGTCACGGTTGGTGGCAGCTATTACTCTGACATCGGAATACAATGTTTTTGAATCACCAACCCGCATAAATTCGCCGCTTTCCAGAACCCTCAGTAGTTTCACTTGGGTTTCCAGAGGCGTTTCCCCAATCTCATCCAGAAAAATGGTACCTTTATGGGCAAATTTGAAATAGCCCTGACGATCATCACTCGCACCTGTGTAAGCGCCCTTTTTATGTCCAAATAATTCGCTTTCAATAAGTCCTGCGGGGATGGCCCCACAGTTAACGGTAACCAGGGGTGCATTAGCCCGCTTACTGAATTTATGGACAGCTTTGGCGACAATTTCCTTGCCGGTTCCCGACTCGCCCGTAATCAAAACGGAAATATCGACTGGGGCAATCTGGGCAATCATTTCAATAACTGCCTTGATTGGGCTGGAATTGCCGATTATTCCCGTTGTTTGTTGTAAGCGTTCGATATTCATGGACAATCCTGCTTTACATTTACTTGGATAATTATCATTTATAGATTTCCCACATGGAACTCAACAGCGTTGTAAGATCTGAATAACGCGGTTTCCAGCCCAATTTCGATTCAGCCTGGTTGGACTTGGCGTATAAATCCGACGGATCGCCCGTACGCCGGGCTACGATTTCATAAGGTATCGGCCGACCAGTAATTTTACGAGCTTCTTCGATTACTTCCAAAACCGAATAACCGATTCCGCTGGCTAGATTTAACAACAGATTATCGGAATTAGTGGTTAAATAATTCAAGGCTTTCACATGGGCATCAGCCAAATCGTTGACATGGATATAATCCCTGATACCGGTACCGTCCGGGGTGTCGTAATCATCACCGAATACCTCCAAACCAGGTCTTTCACCGGCAGCTACTTCCATGACAACCGGCAGCAGATTGGCTGGATTGCGTTCCTTACCGCGAACCCGGCCCTGCACGTCGTAACCGGCCGCATTGAAATAGCGTAAAGCTGCAAATCGCAGCCCTTTTAGTTTTGCGTACCAGGTCAGAATCTGCTCGATCTCCAGTTTGGTAAAGCCATAAAAGTTTTCCGGCATCAACGGGTGGGCTTCATCGATTGGTAAATATTTGGGATTACCATACACCGCGGCCGAGGAGGAAAAAATAAATTTGTCGACCTGGTTAGCCAGCATTGAATTCAATAGATTAATCGTGCCGGTGAGATTATTATGGGCATATTGCTCGGGGACCAACATCGATTCGCCGGCTGCCTTAAAAGCTGCCAAATGAAAAACAGCTACCACTGACTCCTTCAATACCGCATCGATCTCGACCGGATTAAGAATATCACCAAACACAAATTTCGCACGTTGATCAATATTCATCTCAACACCGGTGGACATGTTATCAAAAATAACAACCTCGTGGCCGGTATCCAGTAATTCCCTGACTACATGGGAGCCGATATAACCAGCTCCACCAGTGACTAATACCTTCATATTTTCACCGTTCCCGCCATTTCTTTTTCAAGTTTCTGAATTTCATCCCGCAGTGTGGCTGCCTCTTCAAATTGCAGGTTCTCCGCTGCTTTCAGCATCTCACGGCGCATTATTTCCATGACCATCGCTTTATCCTGGATATCAAAATCTGAACCCAAGCGCGCTGTTTTCGGTTTAATATCTTTTTCAGCCGCCGAATCGGCTATCGCTGTGGAATGCATGATTTCATCCATCGATTTATACACACTCCTCGGCGTGATATTATGCCGCTGGTTGTACTCTTCCTGGATTTTCCGCCGGCGATTGGACTCATCAATCAAATTCTGCATGGCTTCGGTAATTCTATCGCCGTACAAGATAACCTTGCCGTTCAAGTGGCGTGCCGCACGGCCGGCCACCTGCATCAGTGAGCTCTTCGAACGTAAAAATCCTTGTTTATCTGCATCCAGCACCGCCACCATGGATACTTCCGGTAGGTCCAGCCCTTCCCGCAACAGATTAATTCCTACCAGCACATCGAATTCACCAAGACGCAAATCCCGCAATATTTGCACTCGTTCCAGTGAATGGATTTCGGAATGGAGGTAACGGACCCGCAAATTGATTCCACGCAGGAATTCACTCAAATTTTCCGACATACGCTTGGTTAGAGTGGTCACCAAAACGCGTTCATTCCGATCTGTACGGATTCTGATCTCACCAATCAAATCGTCAATCTGACCTTCGGTTTCGTGAACCTCCACCACTGGATCAAGCAGACCGGTGGGACGAATTACCTGCTCTACTACTACACCTTGAGATAATTCCAATTCGCGATCGGCTGGTGTAGCAGTCGTGTAGACAGTCTGGTTCTGCAATTGCAGAAATTCTTCATATTTCAGGGGTCGATTATCGAGGGCACTGGGCAACCGGAATCCATAATTCACTAGTACCTGCTTGCGCGCGCGGTCTCCGTTATACATACCATTGATCTGGGGTATGGTAACGTGGGATTCATCAAGGATGGTGATAAAATTGTCACCGAAAAAATCGATCAGTGTCCAGGGGCGTTCCCCAGGTTTTCGGCCCGAGAAATAACGGGAATAATTTTCAATACCAGAGCAATAGCCTACTTCCTGCAGCATTTCCAAATCGAAATTTGTGCGTTGCTCCAATCGCTGGGCTTCCACCAGATTATTTTCCGACCGCAGGACAGCCAGGCGTTCATTAAGATCCGCTTGAATCTGTGGCACAACTGCTTTAATAACCTTGGGATCGGTGACAAAATGTTTGGCCGGGTAAATATAGATCGAATCCAGCTCCTCGCACACTTCACCGGTAGTTGGATTAAAGCGAGCCATATAATCGACAGAAGTACCAAACATTTCCAACCGGACACAAATTTCATCATAGGCCGGGAAAATCTCAATCACGTCGCCACGAACCCGGAAATTGCCTCGTTCCAACGACATATCATTGCGCAGATAATGGATATTGATCAGCTTGGATAATAATTCCCTGCGCGAGATCGTCTCCCCTTTTCTGATTTCGATCACCTGTTGTTTGTAATCGGTAGGTGAGCCGATGCCATAAATACAAGAAACGGAACTGATGACAATGACATCTTTACGATGCAACAACGAACTGGTGGTTTTCAGACGCAGTCGATCAATTTCCTCGTTAACGGAAGAGTCCTTTTCTATAAAGGTATCGGTAACCGGCAAGTAGGCTTCCGGTTGGTAATAATCATAATAACTGATGAAAAATTCTACAGCATTTTCCGGGAATAATTGCTTGAACTCGCCAAATAACTGAGCTGCCAGGGTTTTATTATGGGAGATGATCAGTGTCGGGCGCTGGATCGCCTCGATAACTTTTGCAATGGTGAATGTCTTGCCGCTGCCGGTTACTCCCAGCAGAGTTTGATGATTCAATCCCTGATTAAGACCAGCAAGCAGTTCAGCAATCGCCTGGGGCTGATCGCCGCTGGGTTCGAATTCACTATGTATTTTAAACTCTGCCATATTGTCCAAATTTACCGGTTATATATAATTCCGGGCAATCAATCTTCCGTTAATATGATACCAATGTCGAATGTTCCAGAGTTTTGATTTTTAACACACATTTTGGCAGATAAATTTGGAAAAGCAATCTGTGATCAGTAATTGGGTGTAGTGACAACCCAGGTATTGTCATTATAAAGAAAACAGTCATTTCGAATCCCGATGGGAATCGGGATGAGAAATCTGCACTGGTTGGAAAAAGGTTTAACAGATGCTGCAGGATGCAATTTTAATGTAGATTTCTCCTCATCGTATTGATTCGTCTAAATGACAATGGCTTTAGTTATTAGCCGATAAATCAGTTAGAATCAGGTCTGCTCCTAATACCCACAATTAAAGTATGCACTGAACAAAGTGAACGTGTTGTGGGCTGATCCATATCCAATATTTTTGATAATAGCCCACGGTTTCAACCATGGGTTTGGGTACGAATCAAGCAATAAACCGTGTCAACGGTTTAATTAATTCATCGATTAATTGATGCAGGGACAACACGTGTGTTGTCCCTGCGAAGAAACTTTATAGGACAGGTTAAATTAACTTGCCCGTCAACTCGTAGTCACTGGCACCGGTGATTTTTACATTCACGAATTGGCCTTGCTTCACCGCCCCGGCTATTCGGACAATATTATCAATCTCCGGGGAATCAAATTCGGTGCGACCCAGGGATTCGGTTTCCCCGGTTTTATCAACGATCACCCGCAGAGTTTGCCCTAACAGTTGGGCATTTTTCTCGGTGCTGATCCCATTCTGCAAATCCATTATCGCCGCTTTGCGGTCGTCTTTCACAGTCCTGGGTACATCATCGGACAAATCGGCGGCCAGGGTTCCCTCTTCTTCAGAATAGGTAAATACGCCCAAGCGGTCAAATTCGATTTCTTCCACAAAATCGTAAAGTCGCTTGAAATCGTCTTCAGTCTCACCAGGATAACCAACGATCACGGTTGTACGTAAACCGATGCCTGGTATGGCAGCTTGCACTCGCTCGATCCGTTCCCGGATGCCGGCGGAATTCAATCCGCGGCGCATGGATTTAAGAATGCGGTCGGAAGCATGCTGGATCGGTATATCGAGGTAGCGGCAGAATTTAGCGGCGGCGGCCAGGGCATCGATGGCAGCACGTGTGAGGTGAGCTGGATGGGCATAATGGAGCCGAATCCATTCCAGCGGCAAATCAATACGATCCATCTCTTTAATCAGGACATCCAGTCCAATTTTTGGCTGAAGATCCCAGCCATAGGATGTGGTATCCTGGGCGATTACCAGCAGCTCCTTCACACCACGTTTAACTAACCGTTCGGCTTCAGTCATGATTGCTGGAATCGAACGACTTTTCTGCAAACCGCGCATCAGGGGAATGCTGCAAAAAGAACAGCCGTTGTCGCAGCCTTCCGCAATCTTGATAAAAGCATAATGCCTGGGTGTTAGCAATGATCGCAGGTATGTGGGATCATCTTTGGAAAACGGCTTACCGGTCAAATAGGAAATGATCTGACGATGATCATTGGTCCCAAAGAACCGATCGACTTCTGGCAAATCCCGGGCCAGGTCTTCCGGATAACGTTCGGAAAGACAGCCCATTACGATCAGATTTTCCAGTTTACCAGTCTTTTTCAGCTCGACGGCCTCTAAAATAGTGTCAATTGATTCTTCCCGAGCTTGATCCAGGAATCCACAGGTATTGATAATAATCGTATCGGCTTGATCGGGATCATTGACGATATTCAAGCCAGAGGTTTTCATCCCCCCCACTATTATTTCTGAATCGACCAGGTTTTTGGCACAACCCAAGCTGATTAAGTTAATATTTTTTTTATCTGACATCGTCTTTCAAGATACTTTAATTCAAACCAAACAACGATTCCACATATTCCCGGGAATTGAATTGGTAGAGATCGTCAATTTGTTCACCAATGCCGGTAAAAACGGTGGGAATATTCAGTTCCTGAAAAAGTGGAAATACAATACCGCCTTTAGCCGTTCCATCGAGTTTGGTGAGAATAGCTCCATCAATTTTTACTCGACTGGCAAAAGTTTTAGCCTGGATAACCGAATTCTGTCCCAGGGTCGAATCGATGGTAATGAAGGATATCAGTTTAAAATGACTGAAGCGTTTGGTGATCACGTTGTACATCTTATTCAGTTCGGCCATGAGATTATCATAAGTATGCAAGCGACCGGCTGTATCTACGATAATGAGGTCAGCTCCGGCTGAATGAGCAGCATTCAAACCATCAAATAACACCGCTGATGGATCAGCAGATTTTTCATTACAGATCAACCGGATTCCCAGACGTTCACTCCAGATTGTCAATTGCTCAACCGCGGCAGCCCGGTAGGTATCGGCGCCAATGATGAGAATGTTCTTGTTCAATTTACGGTAATGAGCAGCAAGTTTTGCTACGCTGGTAGTCTTACCGGTACCGTTAACACCAACGACCATCAAAACAGTTGGTTCAGGGGGAATGACCGGCAGGTCGGCTACAGTGGGTAATAGATTATTTAAAGCCTCGGTCACGATAGCGCGGAAATCCTGCTGGGGTGATTTCCTGATATCAGTTAATAAAGCATCAACGGTTTTGATTCCCAT
>JABMPO010000276.1 GCA_013203015.1 Fidelibacterota bacterium | reverse complement strand
GCCCTTTTTGTTTTATGGCTATATTGATTTAGTTATTATAGAATAGCAATGGAATTTGGATTTTACTGCAGAGTCTGAGCATAAGTCAGTATATCGCCGCTATCCTCATCCGATAAACCTGACCCAACCATACTTGGCATGCTGCTGCCTGGATGTCCCCAGCGAATCTTGTGTAGAATCTCCTGTGGATTATCATTGGCTAAGAAACCGACTCCTTGATCGCCATCATCATCATCAAAATCAATGGTATTGCCATCGGCTCCATGACAGGCAGAGCAATTGCTATTATACAAAGTTGCGCCATTGGTGGAATCTCCAATTGCGGCTCCATTGGCATCAACAAATAGACTTATATCGATCAGACCATCTTTAATAAATTTGGTTAAATCGAGTACGTCATCGTCAGATAAAACCGTAGAAAAATCATGATCACCGTCTTCATCTTTAATAGCATCAAAGATGGCATCAATATCATGGCTGCTGGTAGCATAAACACCGGAAAATCCTGTATAATGGCTGCCTTCGGAATAACGGCCGCTATCACCGATGTAATCCCAGCCATGACATTCTTTACAGCGCCAGGTATCTGATCCTGTTCTGGCATTTGTCGATTGTGTACTCCAGGTAGGATCAAAATCGGTCGTGGGTTCTGTTGTACCATTGACCTTCCAGAATTTATCATACAGCAAACCACCACGCACCTGATCCGCCGCAGACCAATTTTCTTCTGCAAAAGACTTATCCCCATCATCATCTTCACAAGAAGCAATAAATAGTGAGATGCTAAATAAGATTATCAGGCTGAGTATTGTTTTTTTAAGATTCATAGTAACCTTTCATGTAGTTTAGGAGTAAAAAAACATCAGCGATATTAACATTATATTAGTATTATATCAATCGCTTAAATACTAAATTATACCAGGCAATTTTATAATAATTATTTATGGTAATTACAACCATTTTACAGTCTTCTTTTTTGGTATTAAGTATAAATAAACCAAGATTTTGTTAGAAGTATTCTATAACAGGATACGATGTACTTATTTACCTTGCGACCGAATGGGAATATTGATCGGATTCCATTATCTGAAGCCCATTTGTTTGCCAGTTGAGGCCCAAATAATAATGATAATAGCTGGTACTTTTATTTATTATTCTTTGGGAAAGTATTGATACAAATTACTATTTGATTAATTACTTGAATTTTATTGAAAAATGAATCAGCGTGCGCCGTGGAGGAAAGCAAATTACCAGAAAAATATTGCCCGGATCGTTTCTCCCAAAGCTCAGCGCTTAAATCTGGAACTGGCAGAAGAAATGCTCATGATGCGTGATGAAGTTGTTAATCAAGCATTGAATTATATTCGTGACTCGCAGAGAGCTAATATTTTCCGATATTATCAAAGCCTGGATGAAGAACGAGTGCGTTATTATATCGAGGTTCTGTATAATCATCTGATTGGTTCGGTTCGTAATGGGGATCGCTCTCTGATGATCAGTTTCGCACAATTCCTGGCCAACGTCCGATTCAGCGAAGGAGTTAAAAAATCAGAATTATGTACCGCCTTGAATGTGACCGGTCAAGTGATAACAGATTTGTTAAAACAGAATCGTAAATTGCAGAAAATGCAGTTGCTGGTACACGATTATATTATTCTGGCGCTATAGCTAGCAATCGATGAAGTCAAGGATACTTATGATTTATTGAAGAAGGAAAAGAACCGTAAAGCAAGCAACAGTAATTTATAATTAACTTCCAGATGCCTGAGAACTTACCATTGGCAATATTTGCGTCATGTAGTAAGTTTGTAAAAACATATAGATTCAAAATTAGCTGATGAAATCAAAAAAATCCAAACCACCACCATCTACTTTACACCTGACTCCCGAAATGTTGAAAAATCTAATCACTGATATGCCGGATCAAATAAAAGCATATATCTGTGATTTAGAGGACCAGGTAAATAACCTCACCGATATCGGACTGGCTTTATCCCGCGAAAAAGATATGAATAAGCTCCTGGAAATGATCCTTCTGGAAGCCAAGCGGATTGCCAATTCCGATGCTGGAACTCTGTACATGTTAACCGAAGATCAGCGCTTGAAATTTGAAATCATGATGACTGATTCTTTGAAATTCCATATGGGGGGTACTTCAGGTAAGGAGATTCCATTTTATCCGGTCAAACTGTATCTGGATGATGGTAAACCCAATAACAACATGAATGTTTCATATGTGGCTTTGACCGGCGAGACATCCAATCTTCCCGATGCCTACGAAGCTGAGGGCTTTGATTTTTCCGGGACTAAGGCGTTCGATCAGAAAACCGGTTATCGTTCCAAATCATTTCTGACGGTTCCGCTGAAAAACCACGAGGAAGAAATTATTGGCGTTCTACAATTGATCAACGCCCAGGATCCCCAATCCGGTGAAACGATCACATTTTCTTCTAAAATTCAAAACTTGGTTGAAGCCCTATCCAGCCAAGCCGCCGTTGCCATCACCAATAAAAAATTGATTAAAGACCTGGAAGTACTATTCGAGTCATTCATCAAGTTAATTGCATCTGCCATCGATGCTAAATCCCCCTATACTGGCGGCCATTGTGAACGGGTTCCGGTAATTACCATGCTCCTGGCTGAAGCAGTTCACGATACGAAGGATGGACCATTTAAGGATATAAGTTTTACCGAAAAGGAAATGTATGAATTGCGAATTGCAGCCTGGTTACATGATTGTGGTAAAGTCACTACTCCCGAATATGTTGTGGATAAAGCCACCAAACTTGAAACGATTTTTGATCGGATAAATAGTATAGCGCTGCGATTTGAAATTCTGAAACGCGATGAAGAATTAAAATTTTTGAGAAAGAAATTTAAAATTGAATCTGATCCAAAATATACTGATTCAGATAGGAAAGTTGCCCTCTCCAAAGCTAAAGAAGCTTACCGGCGACGGCTGAAAAAAATGAATGATGATCTGGAATTTCTTCGAACTACCAATGTTGGTGGTGAGTTTATGTCAGATGATAAAAAAGAACGAGCCAAACGAATCGCCCTTTATCGCTGGAAGGAGAATGGGATCGCCAAGCCGTTGTTGGATGAGAATGAATTGTATAATCTGATGATTTCCCGGGGAACGCTCACTAATGAAGAACGTCAGATAATCAACAATCATATCGTCATGACGATTGAAATGTTAGAACAATTGCCGTACCCCAAGCATATGCGCAATGTCCCTGAATTCGCTGGCGGGCATCACGAAAAAATGGATGGCAGTGGCTACCCAAAGGGTCTGATGAAAGATGAAATGTCGATTCAAGCAAGAATGATGGCTATCGCTGATATTTTTGAAGCTCTCACTGCTTGTGATCGACCCTATAAAAAAGGAAAAACTCTGAGTCAGGCAATGCGGATTCTAGGCTTTATGAAAAATGACAGCCATATTGATCCGGACTTATTTGATATATTTATTGATAAAAAAATATACCAGAAATATGCCGAGGAGAATTTAGACCCCAGTCAGATAGATGAGGTCCAAATTTAACTCAAACCAATATCTGGTAATTAATTAAGCCGATTGATCTCATGTCAGAAATTGTAGTTGTCATTAATCCTGGCTCATCGTCAACAAAATTTGGTGTTTATTCCTTTTCCGAACAGATATTTAAGATTCAGTTACCTGGTAATCCACCACCTGTTGTTTCCCTCTACAAAATGTTAGAACCGTATCTTGCCAAATCTAAGATCGTTGCGATTGTTTCCCGAGGTGGCTTATTGCGTCCGCTACCAGGTGGTGTCTATTTGGTCGATGATAGTATGTTGAGCGATTTAAGAGAGAATAAATACGGCAAACATGCCTCAAACCTCGGAGCGCAGATAGCCAGCGAACTGGCATTGGAATTCGGCGTGCCCGCTTTCATCGTCGACCCGGTTACAACTGACGAATTCGAATCACTGGCTCGCATTTCAGGTGTACCAGGGATAGAACGAATCAGCCGGGGACATTTCTTGAATATCAAAGCCATCGCCCGGCAAGCCAGCCGCGATCTGGACTGCGCCTATATTTCAGCACGATTTATAGTAGCTCATTTGGGTGGTGGTATTTCCATCGCTGCCCTAAAATATGGTCGGATCATTGATATCAATGATGCATTACTGGGTATGGGACCGTTCTCTCCCCAGCGAGCTGGATCTTTACCGCTGCGCTCGGTACTAGATCTGGCATACCGGCATTCACGTTCGGTTGTGGAAAAATTGTTATCAAAATCAAGTGGTCTAGCTGGTTATCTTGGAACTGATGATATGCTGAAAATCGAACGCCGCATTATTGCCGGTGATCAAAAAACCAAATTGATCGTCGATGCAATGGTTTACCAGATTGCCAAAGAAATCGGAGCCATGACAACCGTTTTACGGGGCCGAATTCAAGGAATTATTATTACTGGAGGATTGGCTAATTCTGAATATATCGTTAAGGAGCTGGAAGAGCGAATCCGCAGCTTGGGAAAAATCCTGATCTATCCCGGTGAAATGGAATTAAAAGCGCTTGCACAGGGAGCCTGGCGGGTTTTAAACGGCGAAGAGACTGTATTGAAATATGACTGATAGCACTAAACAGATTAAATCCTGGCAGGAGCTAATGAACCAGGTTGGATCGATGCAGCGGCAAACGGTAGTAGTTGCCGGTGCCGACAATGCGTCAATCATGAATGCTTTGAGCCGAGCGGCTGCTGCAGGTTTAGTCACGCCAATCCTAGTCGGAAATGGGGCTGAAATACGACGGTGCTGTAAAGACAACTTCAATTCTGATTGGAAGATAATTGATTCATCATCGGGTTCGATTGCCGAAACCGCGGTGAAACAGGTACGTTCCATACCAGGAGCCCTGTTGATGAAAGGGCGAATTTCAACCGCTGGTTTGATGAAAGCGGTATTGGACCGGAAAAATGGAATTCGCGGCGGTGGTTTGTTGAGTCACATTGCTGTGGTGGAATCCCCCGGATATGATAAATTACTGTTTATCACCGATGGCGCAATTAATATTCACCCTGACGAGCTAACTCTGGAGAGGATTACCTGCAACGCCATAGAATTTGTCCGAGCAATGGGAATTCCATATCCCCGAACCGCACTGATAACGTTGGTTGAAGAAGTCAATTCTAAAATACTATCGACCGTTATTGCCAGTAATATAACAGAAAAACTAAGTGATCGTGAGATTATTGAGGGACCAGTTTCGATTGATATAGCGCTGTCCCAAGCTGCAGCCAAAGAGAAAAATGTGAATAGTAAGATCAGTGGTCAAACTGACATAATGGTTATGCCCAATGCCATTTCCTGCAATGTTGTGGTTAAAGCATTGCGATTGGTCGGTGGTGGCCGGATTGGAGGAGTGATTGTAGGGGCGAAAACACCGATTTTAATGGTTTCCAGGTCTGATGACTCCAACTCCAAATTCCGTTCAATTGTCCTAGGATTGATCTATCAAAATCGCCAGCGAAACACAAATTCTTGTGGAACTTAAATCAAAGTAGAATATTCCATGTAACTTTTAACGATAATGCTTATCAAACTAAATGAAAAAAACAGTCAATAATTTAATGAATCAGGAAGCAGAGTTAATAAAACTGGCACGGGCTGGTGATCGCAGCGCCCAAACCGAATTGGTGAAAACACATTCGGCACGGATATATAATCTGGGATTACGAATCATGCGTAATGAAGAAGATGCCGAGGATGTGCTACAGGAAACTTTTATAATTATGCTGGGCAAGCTTGATCAGTTCAGTGGTAAATCATCCTTATACACCTGGTTGTATCGCATTGCCACAAACATTGCTCTACAGAAATTACGGGAAAAAAAGAAGCTTGATGCTGAGATATCAGTCCATGAACCAAATTTTGAAGCTTTGCGGGGATCACAGTTAAAAGAGTGGCCCGACCATTTGGAAGACAAGGTCAATGATGAGCAGTTTCGACACTGTCTCGCAGTCGCCATGGAAGATTTGCCGGAGAATTATCGGGCAGTTTTTGTTCTGCGCGATCTGGAAAATCTGTCTACCAAAGAAGCGGCTTCGGTTTTGAGTATCTCAGAAGCAAATGTTAAGGTACGCTTGATGCGCGCACGATTATTCCTGAGAGACAAATTGGCTAATCACCTTAAATGTGTTGGAGATATGCGATGACCCACCAGCATGATGATACAATGATCAAAAAAATTGAAGATCAATTAGGCAGTGATTTTGATGCCGAAATCGTAGCTGAAGTTGCCGAACACATGCGCGACTGTCCTGATTGCAAGATTTATGTTGACAGTGTTAAGCAGACAATCAAACTGTTCCGGGTAACTGAAACTGATACATCGGTTCCTGAAGATGTTTCCGACCGATTGTTCAAAATGCTAAAATTAAAATAATGAATATGATTTTTGCTGATACCTACATTGAGGATCTGGTACGGGAATTTCCGATTCTAATACGACCACTGTCCGAGCATCAACTGGTGTGCATTGCTTGTGGTGAACCGATTTGGGGAACCCTTGCAGAGCTGGCTGAATCCAAAGGAATAACCAATCTGGATTCGATTATCAAGGAAATGAATAAAATACTGGCGGAACGTTGATGATTCAGGAAAAAATAATAACCCTGTGGCGCAGTAATCGTTTGATTAAATTAGGTGCCGGCGTCATAACTGGCGCTGCTTTTGGATTTGCCTACTGGTATTTTATCGGCTGTAATTCGGGAACCTGCGCAATAACCAGCAGCCCAGTTAACAGCACCCTTTATGGAGCAATGATGGGATTGGTAATTTCATATCCGTGGAAAAAGGATAAAGATTAGGATGAATTACGGTTACAAAAGAATCATTAACGGCAGTTTTGAAGAAATTGAAGCAGTCGTAAGAGAAAAGCTACAGGAACAGGGTTTTGGTGTAATTACCGAAATTGATGTTAAGGCAACCATGCGTGCCAAGCTTGATGTTGATTTCACAAATTATAAGATTTTAGGTGCTTGTAATCCACCGGCCGCCCACGCAGCTTTAGTAAAGGATCCCGGCATCGGATTGTTATTGCCCTGCAATGTAGTTCTCTGGGAAAATGATGACCATTCGATCACCGTGGCAGCCATCGATGCAGCAAAATTATTAGCAATTACCGGTAATGATGAGCTGACTGAATTTGCTCAGCAGATCAATGGTTCGCTCATATCAGCGTTGGACAGTTTATGATAGATTTGATTGTTTTTTTGGGGGTGATCGTTGGCTGGTATCTTTTAAACAGCTACATCTTGCCCAAGCTGGGAGTACCCACCTGAGCTGCTCCCTATCAGCCTCGGTCTGAGGATAAAAAAATTGATATTGAAAAGATTAAGGATTAATTATGCCAATGTTTGATTATCATTGCCGGAATTGCGGTAACAAATTTGAAGAATTAGTTTTTACCGCCTCCACGCCGGATTCTGAAATTACCTGTCCGGAATGTGCTAAAAATGATTCCGAACGATTATTATCAGCGCCAATGGTTTCAACCGGAGGCAGCAGCGCAAGTTTTACCGGTGGATGCTCATCATCCTCCGGATTTTCGTGAGCGTCCTGATTACTGCGGTCGCAGTATATAGAATATTTTTATTTTAATTAGTTTAAAATCCAGCTACGTTTGTAGTCCATGAAAGACCGGCCAAGACCAGCTTCACGCAAAGACCAGTTTCTCAATAATCCTACTCGATCCCTGTGGACTCTGGCAATTCCTATGATGGGCGGAATGAGTATTCACATGATTTATAATATCACTGATATGTTGTTTATCGGGCGCGTCAGCCCGGATGCTCTGGCGGCGGTGGCGTTTAATATGCCATTATTCTTTTTCGCCATGGGTCTGACTCAGGGAATCGGGTCTGGTGTGACAGCGGTTATAGCCAGGTTTATTGGATCAAATGACAAATCGAGCGCTGATAATACAGCCTTGCACGGCATATTGATTGGATTGGTCTTAAGCATAATTTTAGCTGGTTCGGCTGGTTTATTTGGCGAGCTAATACTAAGCGCTATCGGAACCCCTCCTGATCTGTTTGAATTGGCCTGGTCATATTTGAGAATCATCGCTATCGGCATGCCGTTTATAATTTTGTCCGGGACTTTTCGATCAATAATGGCTGGCGAAGGTGATATGAAAATGCCTATGATGGTTGGTGGCGCCGGCACTATTCTTAATATTTTTCTTGATCCATTATTTATTTTTGGTTTCAATCAGGGCTTAAGCGGTGCAGCCATGGCGACTGTGATCTCTCAATTTTTGGTTGTCTTAACAATGATTTATATAATTATCATTCGAAAAAAATCTTATTTATCATTTAAACCTACCGAATTTTCTCCCAGTAATAATATTTTACGGGGGATTTTTGATATCGGCTTACCAGCCTCTGCATCAATGTTAATCATGTCTTTTGGTGGGACGGTTTTTAACCGTATCCTGATTTATTTTTCTTCATCAGCAGTGGCGGCCTACCAGATTGCGGGACGAATTGAAATGTTAATATTTCTGCCAATCATGTCTATTGCTACAGGATTGGTAACTCTGGTAAGTATGTTTTTCGGAGCCGGGGATCTGGAAAAAGTGAAATTTATTATTAAATATAGTATAACGAGAGCGGTAATAATTACTGTTTTTGGTTCGGTCGTGATATTTCTATTCAGCCCGGTAATTATTTCCTCATTCACGCCTGATCCATTAATCAGATCAATTGCTGTTACATATTTACGTATAATAACATTTATTTATCCATTGATTGCCATTGGCATATCTTGCGGTCGTGCCATGCAGGGACTGGGTAAAGGAACTCCCATGTTGATTACCACTTCTATCAGGATATTGCTGGTCTCAGCTCCCTTGGCGAGTCTGTTTGTATTTATTTTTGAAAAAAGCATTGAATGGGTATGGTATGCCATAATGATATCCGTGCTGGTGTCTGTAACAGTTTCTATTGTCTGGTTGCGATCTGAACTGCGCAAAGCGACAAAAAAATTGTCTTCATAGACTGGTTTCCAGAATATTATTGCCCAGTATCCGGTCGATTCTGTATCTTGTTTGTGTCCTGATTCTGAAAACTACGCGTAATTAGTTAATAAGCAAAAACATAACTACGATTTGCAAAATAGTTCGCAGGACTGTGAGAGCAATCACAGTAAAAATAGACTCAAAAGGTTAATTTCTTCTCAGTTTATATGGTAAACCCAAAACATATTATTTCAACGGAGGATTTAATGATGAAGTCAAACAGTAAAATTAATACTTACAGGTGGTCGGTAATCATTTCTCTGATCGTATTATTTTCAATCTCAATGGTTTTTGCGGCTGATGAAGTCGTCAGTAGCCCCGATATTGAAAAAATCAGTCAGATGCGAGATCAGCAGGCGATCAGTGCTCAAAAGGCCAAATTTCATAAGTTGAGCGAACAAATGACACAGGTAAAAAGTCGAAATGTACGCAACCCAATAAAGCTGGAACGCGAAATGGCACTGCCGAAGAATCCCTTTGGTAATGCAAGCGTTGGCGTTTTACCAAGTCCAAGTTCTCGCGAAGTTTTCTTTAATTCAGGCCGGATGTCAATGACCAATCCGCCAAATCTAATTAACGTGATGGTCAACAATGCTGAGGCAGACACGATTGTACAGGGAGAAGATATCATACTCACGATTGATTTCTCTGATAGCAGTTTCGAGGCTGATATCGCTATCTGGATCGACATGGACGGTGATGGTCTCTTTGACTCCGATGTAGATATGCAGATCGATGATATTGATCATATTATGGATAATGATATGGACGATGAAGATATGGCTTTCGGTCGCTATCAAATGACAATCTCTGGTGATGACGATGGTCCTAACCGCGTCAGTAATATCGGAATATTTTTCGAGGCTATGGACATGGGGGGCAGCGACATCGGCTATCTCTACATCGAACCTTTAAATGGACCTTATTCGGTATCCGGTACTGTAACACCCCCGATAGCAAACATAATTATTATTGCTATGCCGCTGGATACACTTGTTGGTAACCGCGAAGACGAACCGGCGCCCTGGATGACGGTAACCGATGCTGCCGGTGCTTACACAAATTATGTGGCAGTAGCAGGCTTGTATGATATTATGGCTTTTGACTTCATTGAAGTTACCGATGGTATGTATGCGGATACCTCTTATTGGGACGTCATTATTGATGCTGCATTGACTAGCTATGATTTCAATTTCATTACGCCTACCTCGGCCATTGAAGGTTATGTTGAAGATGAATTTGGTATGGCAATTGAAGGTGTTTATGTCTGGGCCGATGAAGACTGGGGCGATGGGCCCGGTCGCGGGGCGGAAACCGATAGTAACGGTTATTATTTTATGAGTGTGGAAGAAGGCGATTACCGGGTTGGGCTTGACAGCTGGGATTTGATCCCCAATTATCTGGTACCGCGTGACTCCATGATTTATGTCTCCGATTACGATACTGTTGGGCTGGATTTCGAAGTTTACAGCACCGATAGTTATATCTCTGGAACGGTTTATCTGAATGATATGCCTTTTGGAGGAGCTTTTGTAAGCGGACAGAGTCATCTGGGTTGGACCGAGTCCCAATCAGGAGGAAATGGATATTATGAACTATCAGTATCCAGCCTTGCCGATGCTATGGGCGGCTACTATATCAATATCTGGAACTGGGATGAATTGCCTCCGGGAACGGTTCAATTGAATTGGTATGATAATGTTTTGTCTGGCTCAGATACTATCGATATTTATCTGGCGACTTTCGCCGGTGGCGTCGAAGGGCATGTCTATGATGATATGGGTAACCCGATCTGGGCTTGGATCCATGTTTTCAACGATTTCGAAAGTTTCGGATCCGGTACCGATGATGATGGCTATTATTACCTGCCACTACCCAATGGTGAATATGGAATGATGGTTGGTTCGGATGGTTTCTATACCACCTATGACAGCATTTATGTTATGGATGGAATGGTGTACCGGGATTTCTGGCTGCAACCGGCAACAATTGATGGATCAATATCCGGTTATGTATATAATGAAAATAATAGTGATCCACTTGAAGGTGCAGTCGTACAGATCGGTAATGATTTCCATTGGGAAGAAACCTACACAGATCCTTCTGGTTATTACCATTTTGACGTACCCTATGGCGTCTTCTGGGGTTGGGCCTGGAAGGATGGATTTGCGGAACTTGGGCCGGATTCAGCTCTTGTGGTTAATCCAATGATGCCAGACATTCAGTACAATTATTATCTCCATCCCTTTACCGTAGATGCAGCGATCGGCGGTGTGGTTGTCGATGGCGAATTCCAAACACCAATCGGTGGCGCCAATGTTCATTTGTGGGGTGATTTTTTCTCAATCGATGAAATGACCGGACCGGATGGACAATTTTATTTTGAAGTACCCAGCGATACCTACTGGCTGGATGCCTGGGCACCAGGCTATCATCCTTCGATGCAATATGAAGTATTCGTCGAAACGGATTCATCCGCCTGGGTAGTCATTGAACTATGGCCCCATGAAAGCATGCCGCCGGAGCTTTACGCAGTGGAAGATGTACCGAATGATCAGGGACGCCAAGTGCGCCTGGTCTGGGCTCCCGGAAATCCTCCGGATGGTCAGAGCTGGACCAATTTCAGTGTCTGGCGCCAGGTGGATGATTGGTTGTGGGATTTTGTCGCTCTGGTTCCTTTCCACGGGATGCAGGATTATTCTTACATCGCGCCCACACTGGTTGACTCGAATCATGTAACCGGTCCAACGGGTGATTATTGGTCAACATTTATGATCAGCGGTCACACCTTTAATCCCGGTGAATTTTATGATTCGAACTGGCTTGACGGCTATTCAGTGGATAATCTGATGCCGCATGTTCCAATGGATATATTCGCTGCCAGCAGTGATGTCGAAGGTGGAATTCGATTGAACTGGGAGCCGGTTCCGGATGCTGATTTCGAATATTATACGGTATACCGTGGATTGACCTCGGGCTTTATACCGACTGAGCCATTTGCTTTAACGATTGATTCAGCTTTTGTAGACGCTTCACCGGAGATCGGTAACACTTATTACTATCTGGTGACTGCTACCGATCATAATGGAAATGAAAGTGGCTATTCTGATGAAGTCAGCGTTTACTTCCTGGCGGTGGATGATGCAATTCTGCTGCCAGAGGATTACGCCCTGATGCAGAATTATCCAAATCCGTTCAATCCGGCAACAATGATTAAGTATGCTTTGCCGGAAGCTGGACAGGTTTCGGTAAAAATCTACAATTTGCTGGGTGTAGAAGTGGCATCTTTGGTCAACAATTACCAGAAAGCTGGTCGCTATGAAATTCAATGGCACGCCGGTGATCTGGCCAGCGGTGTTTACCTGGTACAAATGCGGTCCGCCGGATTTACCCAAACCCGGAAAGCGATGTTGATGAAATAATCAGCAGTACATTGCTATTATAAAAATGGCGGCCGGTTATTCGGCCGCCATTTTTTTTGAATCCCTGATTGGAATTGATGTAATTTATGCCATGCGTCCAACTGTTCGAATTCGGATACCGGAATTATGTCATTGAGAATAATACGAATGGCATTGATTCTATCGATCTCTCAAATCGGAATTGTTCACGGGCAATTGACAGGAAAATCTTTTAGACCTTGTCTATCGACCATTGCTGAACATAGTATCAATGGTTTGAAATATTCCGCTTCTGATCGCGGAAATAAGATAATCTTGTTGACAGCATCTACTTTGGTGCTTGCTTCATTAAAATATGATCGTGCTACCTCGGACTATATTCAAAAGCAAAATCCACTTCCGCCATTTCTGGCGCAATTTGGTGATTATTATGGGAATTATCGGGCTGGTTTTGGTCTGGTAACCGGCATCGGTCTGGAGGCTATAGCGGGACTACATTCTGCCGATATGCTCTTCAAACGACTTGAGTACGCCAGTCTTGCCATGTTGGCCACTGCACAAGTCACATTATTGCTAAAACTGGTGGTAGGCCGCGAGCGCCCTTCAGGGAAAAACTTTCGTTCCTTTCCTTCCGGACATACTTCCCATAGCTTTGCAGTGGCCACTATCGTAAATACACTCTACGGACCAATACCAGGAATAGTTACTTATACCTGTGCTTCTTTGGTTGCCTTGAGCCGTATTCAGGACGATGCTCACTATTTAAGTGATGTTATCTTCGGAGCTGCTTTGGGAATCGTGATTGCCCGCGGTTTTGCACGGGCGTACGATTGGGACAAAGATGAGTCTGGTAAAAATTTTCATTTCCAGCTATGGGCAAATAATAGTCAGATTGGATTGACTTACAAATTTTAGTAATATGAACATTAAGGTGGATTAGTGGTGGATCAACTCTGGTGGAAAACCGGTGTGATTTACCAAATCTATCCTCGCAGTTTTAAGGATACTACCGGCATCGGCATCGGTGACCTGTTGGGTATCATTGATAGTCTTGATTATCTGAATAATGGCACGCCTGGTTCGCTGGGCATAGATGCTATCTGGCTCAGTCCCGTTTATCCCTCACCACAAGTCGATTTTGGCTACGACGTTTCTGATTATTGCGACATTGATCCCATATTCGGCAATCTCGAAATTTTTGCGCGGTTAGTGGACGAAGCCCACAAACGAGGGATTCGCATTATAATGGATCTGGTGTTTAATCACACTTCCGATCGGCATCCCTGGTTTCGCGAATCACGCTCTGAATTGCAAAATTCCAAACGAGACTGGTACATCTGGCACGCTGGAAAAAAGGGTAAACCACCTAATAATTGGGGTAGTTATTTTGGTGGTTCGGCCTGGCAATGGGATGAGATTACCGGTCAATATTATTTGGCTATGTTCACTTCGCAGCAACCGGACCTTAACTGGCGTAATCCGGCAGTAAAACAAGCATTATTCAATGTTATGCGCTTCTGGTTGGATAGGGGTGTAGATGGTTTCCGGCTGGATGTTTATAATCAGTATTTCAAAGATGTCCGGTTCCGCTCCAATCCCCGTAAATTGAACCCACTTGGTTTTATTTATAGTTTCTGGGGCCAGGAACATATCTATGATCGCGATCAGCCAGAAATGTATGAAGTATTATCGGATATGCGCAAACTGGTGGATGCCTACCCGGAACGGATGATGATCGGGGAAACCGCTGACGAAGACGATTATACAAAAGCGCTCGATTATTATGGTCGGCAAAACGATGGCCTGCACCTGGCCTTCAATTTTGATTTTCTGAAATCGAAATGGCAACCAGCCTATTTTCGCCTGGCAATCCGCAAATGGGAAGAGAACCTGCCGGATTGGGGCTGGCCCGCTTATGTCCTCAGCAATCATGATGTCACTCGGCATTTCAGCCGCTACAATCGCGGCCGTCAGGGTTTGCCCCGTGCTAAAATCGCCGCTGCCATGCAGCTCACTTTACGCGGTACTCCCACTTTATATTACGGTGAAGAAATAGGTCAGGCTGAGGTCAAACTGACCCGTAAACAAATTCTTGATCCTCCGGGCAAACGCTACTGGCCGTTTTACCAAGGCCGGGACGGTTGCCGGGCGCCCATGCAATGGGATAACAGTCCCCAGGCCGGTTTTTCCTCAACCGGTTCTTGGTTGCCAGTCAATCCGGATTATAGATTTAAAAATGTGGCGGTGCAGCAAAACGATCCCGCTTCACTGCTGACTTTTTACCAACGCCTGATCGCACTGCGGAAAAAAACAGCGGCCCTGCAGATCGGGAATCTAATATTGATCGATAATAACCATAAACGGATTCTGGCTTATCGCCGTCAGATAGAAGATAGGAAAATTCTGGTTATACTGAATTTTTCCCGTCGTCCCCAGACACTCGATTTGAAAGCTGATAATTCCCTCTATGTTTTACTGGGCACCCATCGCAACGATACCAGCATTTTAACCGATAACCAGGTCGCGCTAGCCGGTAATGAAGTACTGATCATCCGTGAGGGGAAAAATGCAAAGGAAGAAAATGAGTAAAAAAACCGGTTTTAAAGGACACGAGCTTTATGCGGTAGCTTTATTGGCTATCATCAACCTGTTCCTGTTTGCCGACCAGAACCTGATGGCGCCGAACCTGACCCAAATCGCCCGGCAATTCGGTTTCGACGACGCTCAACGCGATCTGCTGCTGGGTGGGAATATTTCATTCGTATTCTGGATTCTCGGTGGAATCGTGTCGCTGGGAATCGGCTATCTCACCGACCTGATCTCCCGTCGTAACCTGTTTGTATTGGTGGTGCTGATCGGCGAAATTCCCTGCCTGTTAACCGGATTTGCTGAAACCTATGCCCAGTTGTATGTGTTGCGGGCTCTCACCGGCATTGGTATCGGTGGCGCCTTGCCGCTGACTTATTCGCTGGTGGGCGATTATTTTTCCCATCGCAACCGGGCTGCCGCTGCCGGCTGGCTGGGGCTGGCCCAGGGAATGGGCATTGCCGTGGGACAGTTAATTGCCGGCTTCATTGGTCCGGAGCACGGCTGGCAATTGCCGTTCATTATTGTGGCCCTGCCTAATTTTGTACTTGGGATCATTTTCTTGCTGACCATCAGAGAACCGGCAAGAGGCCGTACGGAAGACAGCCTGCGGGAATTGAT
>JABMPO010000275.1 GCA_013203015.1 Fidelibacterota bacterium | reverse complement strand
GTGATGAATCCACCGGAATATTTATGATTAATTCGCCAAATGGTTTTAGCATAGGGGTTGGTATCATCTACCATAGACAGATTATTCCATAATGCTGAATATGGGACACCAATTTCCCCCTCGTTAATTATCTCAGCGATCCTCAACAGCAATGGCTTGTAACGAAAGTTTTCCGCTACCATCATGACCAGGTTAGGATAAATCTCTGGAAAGGACAACATTTTCCGGGCTTCATCTAAATTATAAGCCAACGGTTTTTCGACCATTACATGCTTGCCGGCCGCCAGTGCCTCCTGGGTAACGATATGATTAAACTCAATTGGTAAAATTATATTAACCGCTTCGATCTGCGGATTATCCAGCAAATCATGATAATCCAATACATAAGGCACGTCGCCCACTAGTCGGGCAAAACTCCGCGCCTTTTGCTCGGTATGATTACATACCATGGTTATCTTAAACTTGGACGATAATTTTTTCAGTGCCGGCCAGTGCAACCTGCGAGCGGCTAGACCAGTCCCGATAACACCTAATTTTATTGGCTGCATTTATACCTCAAATTTCATTGTTCCTTTCCTTCAACTACTTGACCACCAAGACCTATTTTACCGCACCGGTTTCCACCGCCCGGAAGACCCTTAACAAATTGCCACCCCAGATTTTAGCAATATCTTCTTCCGAGTAGCCCCGTCGAACAAGCTCCAGAGTAAAATTCTCCAACTCACTCACATCATAACAATCGGCCAGACCGCCCCCGCCATCGAAATCAGTTCCAATGCCCACATGATCGATTCCCATGATTTTTACCATGTGATCAATATGGTCAACAGCATCTGCAACCGTTGCCAGTTTTTCTGGAAACTCCTGCTCCATTTTATGATAATCAATACGCGCCAGCGCTTTTTGTTCTTCCGTGCGATCATCGTATTTATCCCATTTCTCCTTATACGCACGGTAGACCGAATCACGCTCAGCTGACTGCACAACTTCTTTCACATAATGACCCAGAATGCACATTTGCACCACTCCGCCATCGGCAGCCAGGGCCTGTAGCATATCGTCATCCATATTGCGGGCATGGTCGCGGATCGCACGAGCACAGGAATGTGAAGCAATCACGGGAACATCGGTTAATTCCAACACATCGTAAAACGACAAGTCGCTGATGTGGGATACGTCAACCATCATTCCCAAGCGATTCATCTCCACCACCACCTGGCGACCAAAATCACTAAGTCCGCCATGCTCAGCTGTGTCTGTCGATGAGTCGCAGATGTCATTGTTTTTGGTGTGGCAGAGTGTGATATAGCGAGCACCCAAATCGTAGAAAGTGCTAATTTTGCTGATATCCGTGCCAATTGGATAACCGTTTTCCAGCCCGATATAAATAGCCCGCTTTCCGACAGCAGCCAATATTTCTGCATCCGCTGCAGTTGTAGCGATCGCAGCTAATTCCGGGTACTGCTCTACCGACTGGTATATTGCAGCCACTATTTTCTCTGCTTTACGGTAGGCTTGGTCGTTACCCTCCGGACTGCGATCACCCTGGCCAAGAAATACGGCGAAAAAGGATGCATCCAGTCCCCCCTCCGCCATGCGGATGAAATCAACCTGGCCCCCGTTGATTTTCCGGGCATCACCACGAATTCCCATATCGTCATTAAATCGCATTAACTGTATTGGTGTGTCAGCGTGGGTATCGATAGTTAATATCCGCTGGTGCAGCGATATTTCCGGCTGCTTTTGAATTGCCTGCTTGTTCATCGAAGCGCATCCATTAATTGTTAGTAAAAATACTCCGAGCAGCCCCAAACCAGTGGCTGCTTTAATTATCGGAAACCGGTTAATGTGTGGAATTCTCAAGGACTGTTCTCCATTTTTCAGCCGCCATTTCCAGTGTGACGGACTGGTAATCAAAATTATTCTGTAGATATTGGTGGTCTTTCGGCACATCGGCTGCCAGATCCGCCGGGAACATATTAAGCATTTTTATACTACCGGCAAGATAGCGTAAATAAGGGGTAAAGGGCCACACCAGGATCGAGATAATCTTAATTGGTAAAACGGGTATTTTTCGGAATTTGATTTCCCGGTTGGTTGCTTCCCCGATTCGTCTTGCTGCATCTGGGAATGACAGGGCTTCCGGTCCAGCCAATCGAATTCGCTGACCATTCAAATCGTCCCTCAGGGCAGCTTGAGCAGCAATTTCGCCCACATCGGCGGTAGCCACAGAAGGAAGGGCTGGCGGACCACCACCGGGTACCATCATTTTATCTTTGCGAATAAAAGCAAAAAACATGTCCATGGCCGGCGGCGCACCCAGTATCGTCCAATTAAAATCAGATTTAGCCAGGTAATCCTCAACCGCCTGTTTGATTAGCGCAATGGAAGCGAAGTACTTATTAGTTTGTTCCAGTGCTTCCTTTCGGATATCGTAAACCGAAATATAAATCACCCGTTCAACGCCAGCCAATTGAGCTTCCTGCAGGACTCGTAATACCGAATCATATTCAATCTCATGCAGCCGGCGAATCAATTTAAGACTGAAAGCCGATACGGAAATTATTAGTGTGTCAACCCCGGTTAAGGCCTTTTTGGTTGATTCCGTATCGGTAATGTCACCGACGATTATATCCACTTGATCATCAAATAATTTCTTGGCGTTGTCAGGATTGCGGGTTAACACCCGCACGGCCTTGTGGCGCTTACGTAAACTGCTGACAATATGGTGGCCATAATGGCCAGTACCGCCTAATATCAAAACTGGTTTCATGGCTTATTACCCGGTTGCTTGATAAACAAATTACAAAGTTTCAATTATGCAAATCGGAGTTAATCCAGTTGAATTCGCTGGAATCTTTTCAATAGTATTGCCAGATAGATACTGTGCACGGCAAAGCCAATCAGCAAGCTGACTAACCAACGGGGGTCCGCGGACAGGTTTTGATAGAAAGCCAGGACCGGCCAATAGGTTGGAAAAATTCCCGCTAATATTTCCCAGCTTGAATCAACGAAAAATACTGCCAGCGG
>JABMPO010000032.1 GCA_013203015.1 Fidelibacterota bacterium | reverse complement strand
GTATAAAAGCCGCATCGATAATAGCGAAGGTATCCCGTGATCGCCATATGCTCGAACTTGATCGATTATTTCCTGAATATGGATTTAAAAACCACAAAGGTTATGGTACTCAGCAACATTTTGCTAATCTGGAAAAATTCAAGGCTTGCCCTATTCACCGCATAACCTATAAACCGGTTGCCGTCCAGTTGCCGACCATCAAATGGTTAAAAGCCAATAATCGATTAGGGTGGTGGGGCGAACGCTTAGCGGGACTGGAATTAATGAAAAAAGGCTATCGAATCCATTCCACCAATGAAACCTGCAGTCATTTTGGCGAGATTGACTTGATAGCAGAGACCGATAATGAACTTATTTTCGTGGAAGTCAAGACGATTTCAAAACCTCAACTGGGGACGCCGGAGCAGAAAATTGACTATGCCAAACTCACCAAGCTACAGCGGGCAATCGATTATTTTTGTATGACCAATGATGTCCAAAAAGATATTCGCCTGGACGTTTTTACGGTCGTTATGACCAAAGGTCGACCCCTGATCAAACATTTTGAAAGTATCGATATGGACTGAATTAAAATCCAAATCCCAATTCACCTGATGTTCGGATTGTGAAACTAACTCTATGATTGCAAGTATAAAGGAAAAAATTTGAATATTTCAATAAGGTTAATCAGCATAAATTCTGCGCCATGAAAAACAAAGTTATCCGCGAAGTAAAATCAATATTTATCATTATTTTGATAGCTTTCACACTGAAAGCGACTATAATTGAAGCTTATATTGTTCCCACCGGCAGCATGGAAGACACGATTATGACCGGTGATTTTCTGATTGGAACAAAATTCGTTTATGGTATGCGAACACCGGACTGGATTGGTATCCCATACACGGACATTGGATTTAGTTTACCCTATATTCAATTTCCTGAATTCAACCAACCGCAAGCGGGAGATGTAATAATATTCAAGTATCCCCGCGATGTTTTTCAAAAATATGTTAAGCGCTGTGTTGCTGGTCCCGGAGATACTATCAGTGTTGCGGCCAAACAATTATACGTAAATGGACACGAATTCAAACTACCACCTAATGGAAAATTAAATTATGGTACTTTCGATCCGAAGGCGCTCCAGAGAAATATATTTCTGCGTGACCAGGGGAATCGAGACTATTTTAAATCGTTGGCAATTCCATTTGAAGGGGAGAAAATCCCGATCAATGATAACACAAATTTGGAATATCTGATTAATATCATGATTCTGGATGGACATCGCGTTAGCGTCGCCACCGATAATGGTGAATATGAGTTTACCATGTTTGATCCCCAGGATGTGATGCGCCGTAAAAAACGTACTCCTCCCAGTAAAATTATTTCTGAATATTATCCGCAAGGGAAAAAAATAACGCCTTGGTCCGAATTAATCAAATTTAACTCATCAGTGATTCAAGCTCTTCGTATTGATGGCCGTCTGTTTTCCGAATTAAACGAATATATTGTTGAGCAAGATTATTTCTGGATGATGGGCGATAATCGTGATGACAGCGCCGATTCCCGCTACTGGGGATTTGTACCACGATCCCATATTTTAGGCCAGGCTTTATTCTCATATAT
Source organism: Fidelibacterota bacterium (assembly GCA_013203015.1). Classification (GTDB taxonomy): domain Bacteria; phylum Fidelibacterota; class Marinisomatia; order Marinisomatales; family TCS56; genus JABMPO01. The sequence goes on along the minus strand of JABMPO010000032.1, from coordinate 1,608 downwards.
GTCGCTTGATTTCAATACCTGGTTACCACGTTTAAATCGAATTGGTACAATAATTCGTTAGATTATTTACACTTGCGAAAAGTTTGCCGATATTGTATTTTGGCCGCAGTGAGGTAAAGATAAATCCAATTATTGGACCAAGGTAACAGGAGCTCCCGCATGAGAACATTAATTTCCCTGCTTATAATTTTTACTGCAATTAACGCTCAGGAAGCGGTAGTTGATACAACCGGTCTCCCACTAGCCGATGAGACTGTATTAAGCGATTCAATCAGTGTTGATGCAGCTGGCACGGTCGAAGTTGATTCAACCAGCCTCCCACTAACCGCTGAGACTGTATTGAGCGATTCTATCACCGTTGACTCTATCAGTTCGGTTATAACTGAGGATTTATCTGCGGATACCTCAATAATCTCTGATCTCCCATCAGATGCAACAACCACTACAGATCTTCCTGATTCATTGGTAATTAGCGAACCTGATCCTGTCGTAGATTCAGCTGAACCGCAGACAGATCGTTTGGTATTGCCGGAAGGACCAATTGGCCCCTTGCCAATGGAATTGAGTTATGGTTATAAGGGATTTCGCTGGGGCAGCCCGGTCGGTATTGTACCCCATTTGGCATACGCTGATTCCATTATTTCCAGCGATAGCACTTCAATAACTCTGAAAGCTACACTTGGCCCCGATGTAGTTCTAATGACTTACCATTTCGCTGATAGCGGATTCTGGAAAGTCGATATCGAATTTGATTTGCAGCAAAATGATATTGATACTCAGATTGAACAATTTCTACGTATCGAAAAAAGCATGACTGAGATTTATGGGCTTCCGGCTAGCACAAATCAAATATTCAGCGGTCCGTCTCCATCGTATAATGATATTCTCGATGTCAATTTTTCACGGGCATTTTATCGATCGGGTTGGGCGCCGATTCCCGTTCGGATAGAATTACTGCTCAGCGGTATTGTTCAGCATAGTGGATCGGTACTGCCGGTTTTTCGTGATAATATCAGTGTTTTAAGGATGGTTTATTATAATCCTGATTATATGCATTTCACTCCGCTTTCTGATCGCGCAGATAAAATTCCCAGCATATTTGAATTGTATTAAATGATATCACAATTGCGCTTTATGGGCGCATTGATACTTGCGGTGCAATTTTCCGCTTGCCCGGCTCCAACTCGGATGGCATGGAAATATGATTATCCCGGGTCTAAAAGTGAAACCTTGGACATTTGTAAAACCGTACTTGAAGATTTAGGCTATAGCATTGATATCTACGCACCGGAAAGCCAGTTCCTGGTTACTGATACCCGTGCTGCCCGCTATTTCATACGTCAGTATCAATATTCAGTGATTATTGGTGTAGCTGATCAGGTAAATATTTACCTGACTGCTTCCAAGGATATTTTTAAACGAAGTTCGCAGGTTTCACTTTTTGGCAGTACAATGCTAAATAGTGAAGCTGAAGATAAATTACCAAAATTTTTGCAGGATAAAATTATTTTTCCAATTAATGCCCGGTTAAAATTATTTGCGATTGAAGAGAGTATTAACCCTGAATAGGGATTATTGCAATCCGAGTAATTGGTGAGTAATTATAAT
>JABMPO010000274.1 GCA_013203015.1 Fidelibacterota bacterium | reverse complement strand
CTGACGGCTCGCAGCCAGAATCGTGTCTATGGATGGGCTCATACTGACAGTACCGGATTTTTCCGGTTCGAATTAAAAAATGATTATGGTGTTGCAACTGCGTTTAATTTGTTGGTGTCATCGAACAATCAATACCCGGATCGGCTTATACCGATCGATTTTAATGAAGACAAGCAAAGTTATAACCAAATTTTCCTGGGAGTTAGTTCAGAAGGTTTGGGGGATGGTGTCGCCTACAGGGTTATCCAGGATCATACTCCTTTCCGTGCCTCACCCGAGAATGGGGCGGATATATTGTTTTTTCTGGCCCGGGGAGATATTATGATTGTCCGAACTGTGGCAGGTCGGCGTTACCAGGGATTTGTGGAAGTCCCAACAAGTAACGAAAATATTGTGCAAACCATCCACGGCTGGCTAGATGAGCAGGATGTAATTTTAGTGAAATGAGCAATTTCATCCGCAAAATCATTCTGCCATTCAGCATATTGTCGGTAGTAATTGCACAGGTACCGGTTACCATAACAAGTTCGCCACCGGGAGCAAAAATAAAGGTAAACTTAGAAGATATTGGGGCAACGCCGATTAATAATCATATGTTTATGCCTGGTAGCTACACAATTGAAGTTGAGGTAGATGGCTATGCTCCTATCGTCAAACAAATCGATTTACATCAGGCGCAGCATCTAGAAATGGATTTTAGTCTCAATCAGCTATACCCGGTCTCTTTTAAAAGTGGAATCAAGGGATTGGAATTTAAGGCTAATGATCAAAGCTGGAAATCCGAAAAAATTAGGATGATAATGGAAGCTGGAAAGCATACTATCTATGTTTACTCAGGTAACTCTCAGGTTGACTCAGTTGTTTTGAATGTTGAGGGCGCCATGAAATATATCTACGATCCGGATTAACTATTTTCAGGGGGATACAGGGGGAAATTTAAACAGGAGTGTCTTGTCCTTATTATGTTGTTGGGATAATTGTTTGTTTGTAAATTTTTATATCATTTTAGTGACCCTAAAAGGGTTTTAAGATTATTGAATTACAATTTATCCCGATAAGAAGAATACCACGACTATAAACATGGATGAATTCGCAATTTTATCCCAGGATCGGGATGTCGCCTCACAGGGCATAAATTGAGGGTGCCGCGGGTTTAACCGTAGGGCTCCATAAATATTTATTCAAAACTAAACATCACTAAAGGAAAACAGGAGCAAAATAACCATGTCTGAAAAGGTATACAAGCCAACCAAAGAGGCTTCCGAACATGCCTGGATAAAAAACCTGGATCAATACCATGAGATTTATGAAAAATCCGTTGCCGATCCGGATGCGTTCTGGGCTGAAATAGCCGAACGCTTAACCTGGTTTAAAAAATGGGACAAAGTCCAGGAATTTGATTTCGTCAGTGCGAATATCAAATATTTTTCTGGGGGTAAACTTAATGTCAGTTACAATTGTCTGGATCGTCATGTAGAAGCGGGGCATGGCAACCAGAAGGCGCTGATCTGGGAGGGTAATGATCCCACTGAATCTCGCACTTACACCTACGCCGAATTATTGGCCGAAGTAGAGAAATTTGCCAATTTCATGAAGGACATTGGCGTTGAAAAAGGTGATCGCGTTTGCCTGTATATGCAAATGATCCCGGAACTGTCGATTGCCATGCTGGCCTGCACCCGCATCGGTGCTGTTCATTCGATTGTATTTGGCGCTTTCAGTTCCGATTCTCTGCGCGATCGTATCAACGATTCCACTTGTAAGATTCTGATCACACAGGATACTGGCGTTCGTGGGAAAAAATTAAATATTCCCATGAAAATTAATGCCGATAAAGCCGTTGACGAATGTCCTTCAATTGAGCATGTAATTGTTGTAAAACGGACCGGTGAAGAAGTCAATATGGTTGATGGCCGTGATCTGTGGTGGCACGATGGCATGGCCAAAGCCGCCCCAAAATGCAAACCGGAAGAAATGGATGCCGAAGATCCGTTGTTCATTCTGTACACGTCCGGCTCAACCGGAAAACCAAAGGGTGTATTGCACACCACTGGTGGTTATTTGGTCTTTACATCATATACCCACGAGCTGATCTTTGACTATCATGAAGGCGACGTTTATTGGTGCACGGCTGATATTGGCTGGGTAACCGGTCACAGTTACATTGTATATGGACCATTAGCCAATCGCGCTGTTTCTGTCATGTTTGAAGGTGTTCCGAATTATCCTGATTTTGGTCGCTTCTGGGATATTGTTGACAAACATAAAATCAACATTTTCTACACCGCACCAACAGCTTTGCGTGCCCTCATGAGAGAGGGTAATGACTGGGTCACCACCCGTGATCTGTCCACTCTTCGCCTATTGGGAACCGTCGGTGAGCCAATCAAAGAACCGGAATGGAACTGGTATTACAATATCGTTGGAAAAGGAAATTGCCCCATTGTCGATACCTGGTGG
>JABMPO010000273.1 GCA_013203015.1 Fidelibacterota bacterium | reverse complement strand
AGTAGAGGAGCAGACGCCACTTTATGATCTAACTTCCGCCGGGAAGATCAGAATGCCCGACGATGATACCACTGCCGACCTGTTTCAGCGTACCGGTGACTACCTGGCGGAGCAGGGCTATCCCCGCTACGAGATCTCAAATTACGCTCGGTCTGGTTATGAATGCCGCCACAACCTCCATTACTGGCAGATCGAACCCTACTTGGGGTTTGGTCCATCCGCTCATGGTTTTGATGGTAATAGGCGCTGGTGGAATGTGAAAAATCTGAATCAGTATCTAACCCGCGTTGAGTCGGGATCGCCGGCTGTGCACGACACGGAATTATTGACTCCGGTCGAATTGATTAACGAACGTATCGGGTTTGGTCTCCGGATCGCTGAAGGTTTTAACCTCAATAATATCCCGGTTAAATATCGCTATCAAGTGGAAAATAAAATCGAATTTTGCAATTCTAAATGGTCTGGTTGTCTCACATACAAGGGTAATCGCCTGGCACTTACCAGCAAAGGTTTGTTATTCGCCGATGCTATTGCTGTGGATATGCAATTTGGCGCCTGAATTTTCTTTTCCCTCAATGCAGATTATATTAATTTTATGACGGCTAAATTATTAGTTGGGTCTCTCCAGCCAACGTATAAAAAAGTGCTATTAATTTGCGGTTATTAACAATAATTACGGCGAGTCTTCTCTTTTCCGGCCTATTGCCAGCCAAAACAAAAATTGATCCGGTTACTCTACATGCCGGATACTGTAATACTGATTTGTATCATGTCTGGGTATATTTTACTGACAAGGGTAGTATTCAAAACCAGGAATTTTCGGCACGGGTTCGTTTGACCGAACGCTCACTGGTACGCCGGAACAAAGTTCGGCCCAATAATTTAGTGACTTTCCGGGATATTCCCCCGGAGCCCACCTATATTCAGGATGTCGTGAATACGGGAGCCCGGCTGCGTATTATCAGCCGCTGGTTGAATGCGGTTTCCGTGGCAGCAACCATGGATCAACTGACTGTCATTGCCAATTTGCCGTCAGTCCAAAAGATTACTGCTGTCAAAACCGCCCAAAGGAAGCCGAGACCGATTATAGATATGGGGCGTGCCTTATTCAAGTTAACCAGAGCAGATAGTATGGATTACGGTTTTGCTAAAAATCAGATTGAACAGATCAACGTGCACACTGCCCACGCCAATGGCTATTTCGGTCAGGATGTAATTGTACTGATTCTGGATACCGGTTTCAATTTAAACCATCCCGTTTTTGATTCTTTGGATATTGTTGCGGAATGGGATTTCATTCAAAAAGATAATTTTACCGGCAATCAAGATGGCGACAGCAACGGTCAACATAATCATGGTACGTACACATTTTCAGCTATGGCGGGCTATGATCCCGGTAATCTGATAGGGCCGGCTTTCGGTGCTCAGTTCATTTTGGGTAAAACCGAAATCCAGGACCAGGAAATCGAACTGGAAGAAGACTTGTTTGTAGCTGGCCTGGAATGGGGTGATTCACTGGGGGCGGATGTGCTCTCTTCTTCACTGGGCTATAATGACTGGTATGACTACCAGGATATGGATGGTAATACTGCCGTTACCACCATCGCTGTGGATTATGCGGTCAGCGTTGGAATGGTGTGTGTTACAGCCGCAGGGAATGAAGCAAATTCTGACTGGCACCATATCATTGCGCCAGCCGACGCTGATTCTGTGATTTCCGTAGGAGCTGTCACTACCAGTGGAATTATTGCCAATTTTAGTTCCCGTGGCCCAACTTATGATGGCCGGATCAAACCTGAAGTATGTGCTCAAGGAGTGACTACCGCCTGTGCCAATTCATCCGGCGAAGGGTATATAACCACTTTAGGTACTTCCATGTCGACACCTTTGGTTGCAGGCGCTGCGGCTATTATTCTAAGTGCCCATCCGGAATGGACACCAATGCAGGTCAGGGAAGCGCTTATGATGACTGCCAGTCAGGCCAATGATCCTGATACAGTCTACGGTTACGGAGTAATCGATGTCTGGGAAGCGATTAAATATACTGGATTTGGTAACCACAACCCAAATGGTGCTGCAGCGGAATTTCAGCTTTTACCACCTTACCCCAATCCGTTTAATAGCACAATCAAGCTAACGATTCAACTTGACCAGGAGGGGTATATCACATTGGATATTATTAATTTACAGGGTCAGCATATTGAAACTATTTATAAAGGGACTATACCTGACAAGAATCGAACTATGGTCTGGAATGGATCCCAGTACCCATCCGGCATTTACTTTGCCCGCTTACTTTATTCAGATCGCCAGTCAGTTCGGAAATTAATATTACTAAAATAATACTACCTGATCGTAAATAAATCCTTGCGAGAAAACAGCAAATACTACAAATTGGCTATGGTTAGGTTATCTTATTAATGCAAAAATCACGATTACTACAAATTAGCCTGGCCCTGGTTGCCTGCGTAGCAGTCAGTTGGGGGCAGAGCGACAGCATCGAAGTTGAGCCGAGAATTCCGTTGAATGTCTTTGGTGATGTCAATTCGATTCTGGTGGTCTGGTCCATTCCCGATTCGGTGATAGTCGAATCAGTTGCGGTTTTTCGTAGTTTGCATCCTGACCGGGATTTTTACCTGTTAGACCAGTTTGAAAGCCAACAGACACGGTATCTCGATGTGATCGTTGAACCTGATACGCATTATTTTTATCGCCTGGAAGTTGAACCAGTGGAGTCTGATATATACCGGAGTTCTGAGGCTACGCCGCCCTTTACCAGCATGGCTGATCCGTAAATAGACCTTGTTGGGATAAAGATTCCTGT
>JABMPO010000272.1 GCA_013203015.1 Fidelibacterota bacterium | reverse complement strand
CAGCTCGGCAATAAACAACCGGTCCGGGGATTTGGTAAGCTGGGCTGTGCCGCTGACAATTTTTTCGGGATCGCCGACTTTATCCAACACCACCACATAATCCACATTCTGGCCTTGAATCTGCCAGGGCACGCATGGAAACGGAACCAGATTATCGGTAACAACAATTACTTTATCAGCATGGATTGAATCCACCAAACCAAATCCCAGCAAACCACAGGCGGAGGGACCCCGGTCACCAGTAGCATTACCAAACGCATCAGCCGTTGGGGCAGCAATTACCGCGATATCAATTTGGACTTCACCATCCTGCACTGCCTGCCAGCGTCCACCATGGCTGCGCAGTATGGCCGTGCCGTTCATTTTTCCCCGGGAGGCATAATCGCCTAACGGACCATTCAGGGAACCTTCTACCCAATCGATAACCCCATTTTCCATATGTTTAAGCACCGGCTTGTGGCAGGGGAAAGCCGCCGAAGGAAACCAGCGCAGTCCTTTCACTCCTTTTTCGGCAGCAATGTCGAATATCTGATTCATGACCAGGTCACCATTGCGAAAGTGGTGGTGTGATGATATCGTCATTCCATCTTTCAAACCACATTTTTCCAGGGCGGCTTTAAGAGATGGCAGGGTTTTATTTCCATCAGCAGGATAATCGCTACAAGTACGGATCGGCAGGGCCGGTTTTTTCCCGCTGGGTCGGTATTTTCCAACACCTTGATATGGAGCCTGTTTTACGCCATTAACCTCGGTTGGAACCAAACGTCCGGCTGCATTTCTAATCATTTTATTTTTCATTAATTTTAACCAAAGATTGTTTAACCACAGATTACACTGATTGGATTCATGATTTATTTGTTTAGATTAATAATTATGCTACTATTGTAGTAAGTATTCCAATTCATTTCAGTTTGCTTTATAATTTACTCTCCCTGCGCTTTTAATCACTTTTCTCAATTAATTGACTTCCTGATAACATTACACTTCTCCTCAGCAGATGTTATTTATAACCATAGTTAATTTTTGTTTTAAGTTTTTTGTCATCTGTGTAATCAGTGTAATTAGTGGTTATAATGCTTTTCTGTTTTTAACTATTTTGTAAAATTTGGTTAAACTTCTTCTTTCCAGTTTTCGGCTAATAAATTTGACGCAACCGCCAGAGCTATTGTCTGCTGAGCGCGTTTCACCACCGGCGGGTCGATCATTTTATTACCCAAGGCCACTACCCCCAGACCCTGTTCCTGGGCTTTATCGAAGGCCAACTCGATCTTTTTGGCCTTATCAATTTCGACTGATGTGGGTGCAAACGATTCATGCAGCGGTTTTATCTGACGCGGGTGAATACAACCTTTACCATCGAAGCCCAAGGCTTTGGCCTCTAACACCGATGCGCGTAATCCTTCTTCATTGCCCACATCGCTGTAAACCGTGTCGATTGCCTGAAGCCCGGCAGCCCGGGCGGCATTTACCAGCATTCCCCGGGCAAAAAATGATTCTTTCCCCTCATCGGTGCGTGGCACACCCAGATCGGCGGTGTAATCTTCAAGACCAATTGCAAGAGCCACGTTATTAGGCGATGCTTCGGCGATTTCCAACGCCTTTAAAATCCCCCGGCCGCTTTCCAGGATCGGCATCAGATAGACCGGTTTGGTCCGGCCACAAGCTTTGCTAATCTCGGCGATTTTTTCATCAACTGCACAGATCTGATCGGCCGATTCGACTTTGGGTATAAGTATCAGATGCACATTATGGGGGACAATAAATTCCAAATCGGTCAGACCCATTTCGCCCTGATTGATCCGTACCATTCGCTCGGCACCAAAGAAGTCCAACGAACGCAGGGCATTACGCACGAGGTAGCGGGTTTCATCCTTTTCCGGTGGACCCACTGAATCCTCCAGATCGAGGATCAAGCCATCGGGATTATGGATGCCGGCATTCAATGCTAATTTGGGTTGATTACCCGGCAGGTAGAGGCGGCTGCGACGGAACCTATCCCGGGTAGAGGAATACTGACAGAAATCCTTCATTTCCGGTAACACTTCAACTGGTATATCAGGATAAGCTTTTTTTATAGCAGCCTCAATCCGGGCCATCATTACAAACGGAACGGCACCGAAATCTTGGATTTCTAATTTTCCGGAGGTGATACCCAATTTGGTGCAAACCGACTGGGTTAGTTCATCGATGCTTTGGCCGAAAAGAATACCGACTTTACTTTGAATTTTTATGGATAATGGTGCAGTCTGGGGGGTATAAATAACACGAACGTCTGAACGCGGTTTAACCCCCTTGGGTCCTACAGTATATACTGGTGCCATAGTTGTCCTTATTCGTTGATCAAAATAACCACGAGACTGGTCGTAATTGAAATTAGTCCGCCCCTTAAATGCCGAGCAATAAAAACCGGATAGAACTTATTAAAATTCTTGTTGATTTAGTTGTTAACTACTACCCTGAATCAATAATACCAGATTAGGCAATTATCACGCGAATTGATGATTTTGGCTGCCCTAAAAATCAGAAAATATTAGCTCAAGAAATGATCTAATTAATTTAATCAGGTCATTTTTTAAAACCGGTAACTACTGATTAATAAATTCTGTCAATTGGTTTTCCCGGAAGGCTTCGAAAGCCTGCTTCACAGTCATCTCACCGGCTCCGATAAATATCTTCAGGCCAAATTTTTCCAGCACGGTGGCAGCATTCCCACCGGGTCCGTTACCAGTGATCAATACATCGGCTTGTAATTCGAATAATTTTCGGGCACTTTGCGGTCCCGCGCCGTGAGCCTGCTCGCTAATCTGTCGATTGTCAAAATGAGTAAACTCATCGGTGGTATCATTATATATTAGAATATACTCCGCTCTTCCAAAACGCGGATCGATATTAGAAACCCACTCTTTTCCTTTGGCAGTGAAAGCAATATTCATCCTGTTTTTCCTTTTATCGTTATTTGTTTAATGGTTTCCCAGCAAGCGTCAATGATTGAACCCATGTTCTCTGGGCTGTGTTCGACAATGGTCTGACCATTGATCATTGCAGCCGTAAAAACATCATCGTAAGGCAAATCAACAATGTGGGTAATTCCCTCTTCTATCAGATAATTTTTAATCTCAGCAGTAAGCTGCCCATTTAAATCGGCTTTGTTGATTATGCAACCCGTCAACAGACCGAATTTTTTTACCAATTGATTGACCCGCTTTAAATCGTGAAGACCTGATACTGTCGGTTCGGTAACCAGAATTACAAAATGTGCTCCAGAGAGTGAAGACACCACCGGGCAGCCCACTCCGGGGGACCCATCTACCAGTACAAATTGCAGCCCTTTTTCTTCAGCGAGCTGCCGGGCTTCATTTTTCACTTTAGTCACTAATTTACCGGAATTTTCAGCACCAACGCCCAGTCAGGCATGGACCATGATACCACCGGTTTTGGTAGT
>JABMPO010000271.1 GCA_013203015.1 Fidelibacterota bacterium | reverse complement strand
GGACCGGAGTCAGGCACCCGCCCCATGCCCTACGATTATAATAAAAATGTCCGTGATCTTTGTGACAAATACGGTGCCCTCTTGATCTTTGATGAAGTGGTGACTGCCTTCCGGATTGGCATTAGTGGTGCCCAGGGTTATTTTAATGTATTGCCGGACTTAACCGTTTTTGGTAAAGTAGTTTCTGGAGGCTACCCTGCTGCCGGCGGGTTGGGTGGCCGTAAGGAGTTAATGGCCTATCTGGCGGCTGGAATTGAAGGTGCGAAAAAGCGTGCCATGGTGGGTGGTACCCTGTCTGCCAATCCCCTGAGTTGCGCTGCCGGTTTTTATACTTTGGTTGAAATTGAGAAGACCGACGCTTGTGCCAAAGCTGGCCGCGCCGGCGACCGTATGATCGCTGGACTACAAGCTATTATTAATAAATATGACTTGCCTTACGTCACCTACAATCAGGGATCAATCTGCCATTTGGAAACCTCCGGCGTAATGCTGATCAATTTGGGAATTAATATTTTGAAATCGCTGAAAGAGGTCAAAGCACGTAAAAAAATGATGGAGGAAATGGGTGCCGCTTATATGGCTGAAGGCTTGATAACACTGGCCGGTAGCCGCATGTACACCAGTCTGGCCGATAACGATGAAGTGATTGACGAGGCTTTAAAACGTTTTGAAAAAGTCCTGGCACAGGCCGATTTGAATTGATTATTGCTACAGATTCAATCAGGCAAAGTATTCTTGACGCCGGGAAACTCCTGCTGGAAAAAGCCTATGTAGCTCGAACGTGGGGAAATATCAGTGCCAGGATTGATGAGAATTGGGCACTAATTACCCCCAGTGGCTGAAAATACGAAGATCTCACACCTAATGACCTGGTTACCGTAAACATCATTAATAATAGCTACAGTGGCCAAATAAAACCCTCCAGCGAATATCGGCTGCATACCGCCATCTACCGTACCCGTAAAAATATTAACGCTGTAATTCATACTCACCAGATGAACGCTTCCACTGTGGCTGCAGCACGACGGGAAGTCCCACCGATCCTCGACGATATGGTTCAGATTATTGGACCCAACGTACGGGTAGCTGATTATGCCCTGCCCAGTACAAAAAAAATTGTTAAGGCCACCGTCAAAGCATTAAAAGGACGCCAGGCGGCCTTGATGGCCAATCATGGTGCCGTCTGCATCGGACGCGACATGGATGAGGCTTTGGTGGTTACCGAAATCTTGGAGAAAACCTGCAAAGCCTTCATCGAAGCCGAGTTTCTGGGACAGGCTAAAAAAATCAACAAATTTGAAGCTCATTTTATGCATCAGTATTATTTACTAAAATATTCAAAAAAGGTTAAGACAAATAAGTAGGACAAGTTTCCAACTTGACCACAAAGTGAGAAGCCTGCCAAATGCTGCCTGGGAATATTTCTAGTAAATCATCCACAAATTGTGGAATAGGCTATTATTGGAACTTGATTCGAGGCTGATTACTAGCGGATTATCGGTTGATAAAATCCCCGCCCAAATACCGACTTAAATCGCTACTCTGACATTCATTTATAGTGTAATATCCCGACCAATTCCAAATAAGGAGAAATAATGATAGAGGATGCACGACGCAACTGGGGAAAGCTGGTTTTTTTAATTGTCAGTTTAATACTTTTCACCACTACCCTGCTGGCAGAAGAAGCTGGCGCCAAGGATAGTTTTGGATTCTGGGATGTAATGCTGATGCCCCGAGTGTGGGTTGGATTCCTGTTCGTTCTGGCAGGATTATTCCTGTTAAATCGGAAATTGGTTTCACGTAAAATTCGTGTAATCTCCCTGGTTATCATATTTCTCACATTCAGTGCTTTCTGGCTGCTGCCGCTGGGCGAATTTGCCCGCGGCATGGGAATGCACCCCAGTCCGGTATGTGCCGTGACCAAACCAGCTATGTTTATTAAGGCCAGGCATGGATTCCCAATCGTTTTTGCCGCAATCCTGTTTTCCATAGCAGTTATGAGTTTGATTGGTAAGAAATTGTTTTGTGGTTGGATCTGCCCGGTAGGTGCTGCTCAGGAATTGGTCAATCAAATTTCATTTGGAAAAAAACTGGATAAAAAATTAAAAATCAAGTTGCCATTTAAAATTACCAACACAGTAAGAACAATTTTATTTTTCATATATTTTACAATTGTACTGACAGCGGGATTCAGTATATACGAGTATTTTAATCCATTTGAGTTTTTACACTGGGGGTTTGAATTATGGGGCGTCCTGGTAATGCTGGTAACATTGATCAGCGGAATATTTATATTCCGGCCGTTTTGCTATTTAATTTGCCCAATCGGTTTGCTATCCTGGGTGCTGGAGCATTTTGCTCTCACTCGCGTCAAACTTGACTCCGACAAATGCACTTACTGCAATATTTGCATACGAAAAAGTGAATGTCCCACCGTCCCGGCCATATTAGCGGAAAAATGGTCACAACCAGACTGCCATGCTTGTGGCCGTTGTATCGAAGTATGCCCGGAGGATGCTCTACATTTCAAG
>JABMPO010000270.1 GCA_013203015.1 Fidelibacterota bacterium | reverse complement strand
TGGAAAAAGTGGAAATTGATTTTACCCAGCCCTCGCTGTCCTGCCCCAATAAAAAACTTTCTTCCGGCACTGAGTAGCCCGTGTCGAGATAAAAATCGTTGACTAATAAAAACTGCAACATCCGGGCGGTCTGGCCGCCCATGCTGTGGCCGATCAGATGAACTGGATGTTCCGCATCCCATTCCGGGTAAAGGCCGGGATAGGTTTTTCCAACCGGCTTCTGAACAATTCCAAAGCAATCGGCGTGTGATTTTCCATAATCTACCTGCCCCCCTTTAATGCAATAATATAATTCCACCGCCCGGTCCCAATTGGAGGAAACCGGTCCGACTGTGGCAACATAAACGGTGTATCCCAGAGAATTCAGGTGGGCAACAAGATCATTTTTACCACCCCAGTATTTATAGCCGCCCATTTCATCACTCCCCCAACCGAGAAAACCATGTACCAGTATTATTGGATAATCGTTTTCCGCCTTCACAGGATTAAACTGTAAAAGCATACCTACCAGCATATAAAGCATCAACTGATAAAATTTATTGCGGCTTTTTTGCATCGTCAAAATTACAATTTTTACAGTACCATAGAAAATAAGAATGCCGGGCTTTGCGTTAGCGCACTTGATCGGATGAAATCGACTTCGGGAATTAATAGATTTCCAGATAACGCTCCAATTCCCACTGACTGACGCTGATTGAATAGTCTTTCCACTCAATCATTTTTGCATAAGTATAACTCTCAAGGGCGGTCTGACCCAAAGCTGCACAAATTATAGGATTATCATTCATAACATTGAGGGCTTCACGCAAACTTACGGGCAGGGTTGTTACTTCTTTTAATTGTAAATCCGCCTCAGTCAGTTCAAAAATATTTTCTTCCATTGTTGCCGGTGGTTCAATTTCATTCTTTATTCCATCCAATCCTGCTGCCAGCATGACTGCAAATACGAGATACGGATTGGCCGTGGGATCGCCGGATCGCAATTCACAACGGGTTGAGTTTTCCCGGCCCGGCGTGTGGCGCGGTATTCTGATCAGGGCCGATCGATTGGTATTAGCCCAAGAAACGTATACCGGCGCTTCATAGCCCGGCACCAGCCGTTTGTATGAATTTACAATGGGATTAAGAACCGCAGTCATGGCGCGAGCATGCTTTAATTGCCCGCCCACAAAATGCCTTGCCAAATCGGATAAATGATATTTCCCCTTTTCATTATAAAACAGGTTTTTCCCGTTGCGAAAAAAACTCTGGTGTACGTGCATACCAGAGCCATTTATTCCGGCAATCGGTTTGGGCATAAACGTGGCATGCAAACCATGCTTGTGGGCTATGGTTTTAATGGCATATTTGAAAGAAATAACGTTATCAGCAACCGTCAGGGCATCGCCATAGCGAAAATCAATTTCATGTTGACCATCGGCCACTTCGTGATGCAGGGCCTCAACATCAATTCCCAGTCCCTGCAGGGCAGTGGTCATCTCCTGGCGAATTTCGGTAGCCATGTCGGTTGACTGATCAAAATAGCCGCCCCGGTCGTGGGGCAATGGATTGATAATGCCATTTTCTCTTTTAAACAGGAAAAACTCCAACTCCGGCCCAACATTAAACTCATAACCCAGTTTGCTGGCTTCTGCCAGTTGACGCTTCAATACTGTGCGCGGTGATCCGGCGTACATCGATCCATCGGGCATGTAAACATCACAAATCAAGCGACAGGTTACATTTTCAGTTCCTTTTGTCCAGGGAATAACGGCAAAGGTGTTTATATCTGGCTTCAAATACATGTCACTTTCGAAAATACGAGTAAAACCATCAATTGACGAACCATCGAACCAGACATTATTTTCCAGTGCCTCACCTAGTTTTGACACCGGAATTGTCAGCGCTTTTACCATACCAAGCAGATCCGAAAATTGCATGTCAACAAATTTAACACGTTCTTTTTCTACAATATCAAGTATCCGTTTTTTATCCATAATAAATCCTTTTTGTGGAATATGAGTATTCAATTTTTGAAATTTTGACCGCCATTAAACACCATCAACAAATGGCAATTGCTTCATACAATCAGTCTATTCAGCTTGTAAGTCCAGCCGGACCCCTTCTTTGTAGGTCGATAGTACCACCATGGTTTGAGTCCGTGCAACCCCAGGCCAGAGTTGGATATCGTGTAACAGGGTTTCCAGTTCGGTTGAATTTTTCACTCTGATTTTTAGCAGGTGTGAACCACCGCCGGTAACCGAATGACATTCAAGCACGGCTGATGAATCTTTGGCGCACTGAATTACCTCATCATAATGGTCAGAAGAAGCACTGACAACAGTAATATAAGCTGTAAGATCAAAGCCCAGTGCTTTGTGATCTAGGATAGCAGTAAATTGCCGAATGTAACGCGCATCGCTCAGCTTTTTAATTCTTTCGGTTATGGCCGGAATCGATAGCCCAACTACTTTAGCAATTTCGCTGGCGGTTGCTCGTGAATTTTCTTGCAAAAGTGACATGATCTCGCGATCTTTATTATCTATCATGGTTTAATATATAAAGAAAAATTTCATAATATAATAATTTATTTAAGAATTATTGCTGAATATATTAATAATTTAATGCAGCAGCAGGTTTAAGATATCCAGCGCCACCTGCTTGCTGGACACCCCAACCTCCATTGACGGTCCCACGCAAGAAGGGCAACCACCTTCACAACTACAGGATTTGATCAGACTCCGGGTCTGCTCGATCAGGGTTTCGTGAATATCGAATAAATGCTGACTGAAACCCACCCCGCCCTGGTAATTGTCGTAAATAAAAATTGTCGGTTGAAAATCAGCTTCGGTCAAATCAACCCGGCGGTTGCCAAGTTCTCCCTCGGCAGATGAATACACACCGCGCTGACCATATACGTTTCGCACATACCATTCAGCGGATTTGTCGCCCACACTGCGCTGTATATCGATAACCGTACACATCAAGTTCAGGGCGGCTATGGCATGCAAAGCATTGGCCAGCCCCAGGATTCCATCGATGCAATCAGCTGGTTGATAAGGCAAATCATCTAAAATGCGCTGGGGAATCGTAAACCAGTAGGCAGTGGTGTGCATTTCCAGATCCGGCAGATTGATATCTCCGAAACCCACATTTTCCATCGTGTAAAATTTGATTTTTTTAAAGCCCACAGCCCGTGTCATTACCTGAACCTCGCCCAGGGTAATATCAATTCTACCGGCCCGACGATTTTCAAATTCATCAAGAATTTTCACATTTGTATAATCAATGGCATCAGTATAATAATCGGAATCGGTAGCCCGAACGATGGCTTTCCGGCCGTCCCAATCCAATTCATCAACGATAAACTGCTCGCCGCCAACCATGTAAATCGCATCGGGAAATATTGTCATGGCGGCATTACCATAATCAACTTCAGCAATAATTTTATTTTCCAAGCCTTTGGCAACTACAACAAAATTGCCTTTTTCAATCCGACGTAAAGAGACATTCACCGCCGGATACACATCACTGGCCCAGTGCCATTGCTGACCATCAAAATGTACAATTCCGCCATCCTTTAAATACTCGAGTACCTGGGCGGTGTCAGCGGGCGGAACCATACCCAAGCTTTCGTTTTGCCGGAATGGCAGCTCGAAAGCGGCGCATTTTATATGATCGACTAAAATGGTTAAATTGTCAGGATTAATCCGTGCCTGCTCCGGACTGCGACCGAAAAAATACTCATTGTGATTGATCAAAAATTGGTCAACCGGGGCTGAGCGGCCAACCATAATAATCACCGAATCCGTATCGCGGCGGCCGGCCCGGCCAGCTTGCTGCCAGGTCGAGGCAATCGTACCGGGATAACCGGCCAGAATAGCAGCATCCAGGCTACCGATGTCAATTCCCAATTCCAGAGCGTTAGTGGTAACGACACCCCGAATTGAGCCCTCCCGTAAACCACGCTCAATTTCCCGGCGGCGATTGGGTAAATAACCACCGCGATAGCCGGCAATCATATTCGCCGATGCCAGTTGTTCGCGATCGCTGGAAAACTGATCCCGCAGATACTTGGTCAATATTTCAACGTTTAAACGACTCAGGGCGAACACGATTGTGGATATATTTTGGCTCAACAATTCACCCGCCAGCATTTGTGTCTGCTTGATGTAGCTGGCTCGAATACCAAGCTCTTTATTGACTACCGGCGGATTGTAAAAAATGAAATATTTATCACTGGCCGGCGCCCCGTTTTTATCCACCAGCGCCATTGGTAATTCCGTTAAAGCTTCGGCGTGCTTGCGGGGGTTTCCGATGGTGGCGCTGCAGCAGATAAATTGGGGATTGGCGCCATAAAACTCGCAGACCCTTTTCAACCGCCGCAGGACATTATTGACATGGCTGCCAAACACACCGCGATAGGTATGAATTTCATCGATTACGATATATTTTAGGTTTTGAAAAAGCTGAACCCATTTCGTATGATGGGGTAAAATCCCCTGGTGCAGCATATCGGGATTGGTAACAACGATGTGCCCCTGCTTGCGGATTTTCTGGCGGGCATCCTGGGGGGTATCACCATCGAAAGTAAACACCCGCACTGCAGTTCCAACCTCAGTTACGACTTCATGCAATTCAGCAACCTGGTCCTGGCTGAGCGCTTTGGTTGGAAACAGGTACAGGGATTTCGCGGATGAATCTTTCAATATCGTTTGCAGAACCGGCAGGTTGTAACACAGGGTTTTTCCGCTGGCGGTGGGGGTTACTACCACTACATTTTTACCTGCTTCAAGATTATTCCAGGTTGCGGCTTGATGTGAATAAAG
>JABMPO010000269.1 GCA_013203015.1 Fidelibacterota bacterium | reverse complement strand
GATCCGGCGTGTGTAAAACAAACCGGTGTTGGCACCGTCGCCATCACCAATTCCTAGGCCAAAATTGTAGATATTACCACCTTCGATAAAGAAGGGTCGTTTTTCCGAAAAATAGGATTCAAAAGCCCCCAGGTTTAATTCAGCCGGGTCTGCTTCCACCTGACCGAAATCAGGATTGATAGACAAATCCAGGGTCAGGTTCCCCGTCACACCAATTTTTATATCTGCACCCATATTGTTGGCCGTGTTATAAGAGTTTTCATGGGTTGGATTCCTGAAATAATTGGCTTTACTGTATTGGCCAGTTACATAGGGGCTGATATAAAAACGACGTTGCCGGGGAATATCTTTAAGGCCGTTCAATTCACCATACTGACTGACCCAACCCGATTCCTCTTTGGAGATGTGAGTCCAGTAAATATCCTCATTTTTCTCTGCGATGAAGCGATTAACCTGAAAACCCCAGCTCTGGCTATCCTTGTTGTCGAAACGTAATTCCCGAAAGGGTATCATGAATTCTGCTGTCCAACCATTGGTTGTTCGGGCGGTTTTTCCTTCCCAAAGGGCGTCCCAGTTTGAGTCGTAATTTTCGTCATCGTAACGCCGTAAATCATGTTTCACTCCTGCTGGATTGAGCCCAAATTCAAAGGCTGTGCGATTGTCATTATAGCTATCAATGGAAACGTACAGCCAATCACTGGGAGTTTGTTCATCGCGACGGCTCATGATTCCACGAATTGTTCCGGGATCGCTGGTAAAGGCTTTGATTCCGATATATAAATATTCGTCATCATAAAGAATCGCAAATTCGGTTTTTTCAGAAGCGGGATCACCATCAACCGGGTCGCGTTGTACAAAATTGGAATGGTAGGCTGCTGATTCCCAGATATTTTCATCGAGATGACCATCGATTACAATTGCGCTGGTGGGAACTCTAAATGCTTTGAGAGATTTTGGGATTTCCGGTTTCTGCTGATCAGCAAGTAATCCGAAATTAATAAAAATTGTCAGTGCAATTGTAAGTAATTTGAATTTTCTCATATCTAGCCCCATGGTCAATGCTTTAATAGGATAATGTGTATGACAAACCGAATCTGGTTTGGTTGTCAACTATATCAGATATACGACAATTACTGATTGAATATTGCGGCTATTGGGGCTCCAATTATTAAATAAAAGGTAATTGCGATAGGGAGAGCAACCAGAAAGAATAAAATTGGAGTCACGCGAAACTTGTTGGCGTATTTATTATCGCGCTGAAGATGATTATAAATTTGTTCCAGATATTTCAGCAGGTAATGGGTAATTCCGGAGGCAATTAAAAAACAAAAAATAATTACCAGATGATCAATCCCGGTAAGCGAATTAAGCCATTTCCCGAATCGCATGATTTACAGCAATGCTGCTCCAAACACGCCGGCGGAATCGCCTAACCGGTTTTTTAAAACAGGGGTATCACGGCAATCGCTGAAAATATACTTCTGTGTCGCTGCGCTGCCCTCACTATACAAAAAATCAATATTGGACACACCACCTCCGAGGATAACGGCATCCGGATCGAGAATATTAATTACGTTAGCCAGACCCAAACCGAAATTATTGAGGAATTGAGATTTCCATGCTGGAAAGCCGGTTGTCTCCGCTGCTTGATAAGAATATTCTACAATTTCTTTTAGTGGTAAATGTTCACCGGTAATTTTGCGCCAGGATTCTTCCAGCGCCGGTCCGCTGATAAAAGTTTCCACACAACCTTGATGACCACAATAACATAGTGGTCCTTCCTGGGAGATTTTATGATGCCCCCATTCACCGGCTATATTTAATCGACCCTGAACAATCTTGCCATCCATTACAATTCCACCGCCTACCCCGGTACCCATAATCACGCCAAAAACCACATCATAGCCGATCCCAGCACCAAGTGTTGCTTCAGCGATCGCAAAACAATTAGCATCATTTTCCATGGCAACCGGCAGCGAGATTTTATCTTCCAGGTCATGTTGCAAGGGCTGACCGATCAAGCAGGTTGTGTTGCTGTTTTTGATTGTACCCGTGGATTTTGAAATTGCACCCGGTGTGCAGATGCCAACAGAATATTCAGTGCCGGCTGATTTTCCCAACTGCAATATCAATTCGGTAATTCGATCAACAATTGCCTTGTAACCATCTTCTTGGTTGGTGGCGAATCTGCGCCTTTCTAATACCGTATTATCCGGGCCGAGCAGGATTCCTTCAATCTTAGTGCCACCCAGATCGATACCAATTCGATTCATGCTGATTCAAATTCCAGGTTTAATAATAATTGTCTGAATTCAGCCAGAATCATTGCTGTGGCACCCCATACCTCACATTCATCAAACCGGAAATACGGAACCATAACTTCATATCCGCGGATAATCCGTGTTTCATTGGCAAGACTATTATTATCCAGTAAATTTTGAATTCTGATGGAATATAGTTTTTTTACCTCTCGTGGTTCGGTATTGATTGTATGACCGGAATTTATCCATCCCACAAACGGGTGGATTTTGAAACCAGTAATCGGTACATACAGACTTGTCAGTGCAGTTATTATTCTTATTTTTTCTACGTTAATACCAATCTCTTCCCAGGTTTCCCGCCGAGCAGTGTCGGGCAGGCTTTCATTTTTTTCTTGTACTCCACCGGGCAGAGAAATTTGTCCTTTATGATGTTCAACTGAATCAGTTCTTTCCGTTAAATAAAATTCTACATCAGCGGTGGTTTTGTGCAATAAAATCAAAACTGCCGCCGGAATTGCAGTTTCAGGAGAATTTGGGAAATTTATCGGCTTTCTGGGCCGGGCCAGCATTTGTTGCTGTGCGTTATTGCCTGGTAGGTCGGATTCTGTAATAGTCGTTAACAGTTTTATGTATTTTTCCAGCTTCATGGCCGGTCGAAACTATTTTCAATCTGATTAACAAAACTATCGCTTTTTTCATTATTCTATCCGATTATTGCGCCCGGAATAAAATATGTATAAGCACATTATATGGGATTGGAACGGCACGCTGCTGAACGATGTTGATCTTTCATTGACCGCAATCAACATTGTTCTAAAACGCTACAATTTACCTGCCCTTGAACGTACACGCTATCTGGAAATATTTACTTTTCCGGTTATCGATTACTATTTCAAGCTTGGTTTTGATTTTACTCAGACACCTTTTTCCGTTGTCGGTACCGAATTTATTAACGAATACACCGCTCGTATGCTTCAAGTTGATTTGCATAAAGGCGCTGAAAAATTTCTAAAAATTGTTAATGATTGCGGTTTAACCCAGTCGATGCTTTCGGCGGCGAAAGTACCAATGCTGGAAACGTTGACCAATCATCACAACCTGAGGCATTACTTCATTCGACTGGTTGGTCTGGACAATCATTATGCCAGCAGTAAGCTGGAAGTAGGTAGGGATTGGATCAGAGAATTACCGTATAAAACGAATGAAATTTTATATATTGGCGATACAGAGCATGATATTGATGTTGCCCGAGAACTCGGAGTGGACATAGTGCTACTGGCGCTGGGTCATACCAGCTATAAACGACTGGTGAAATCAGGAAAACGGGTTTTTATGGATTTTTCCGAACTGATCCTCTGGTTTGATTCCCGGAAAATATCAGATTGAAATAGCATTATTTCAGTTAATTAATTTTCTTTTCGGACAACCTTTTCATTTATAGACGGTCTATTTTATAATCATTACATTATCTACGTCAGAATTAATCAGCAGGGAAGGTTTCACAAGCGAAATGAAGAAACTAAACAGTATTTTAGTTATCAGTGTTCTTGTCGTATTAATATTATTTACCGGATGCGGTAAGAAGAATGGGTCGGATGAAGGGGATGAAAAAGAAGAAAAAACACTGATTCCGATTGAGGTTGCTACGGTCAGTAAAGGCGCAATCGCCGCCTATTTCAATGGGACCGCTACTCTTGAGGCCGAGGAAGATGCCCAGGTCGTTGCCAAGGTCAGCGGAGTAGTACAGGAAATACTGGTGGAGGAAGGCGATCGTGTACAAACCGGTGCTGTTCTTGCCCGCTTAGACGGGGAAATCCTGACCGTCGAACTGGTCCAATCTGAAGCTCGGTTTCAGCGTTTGAAAGAAGATTTTAAACGTAAGGAAACTTTATTTCGGAAAGATGCTATCAGTGTCGAAATTTATCAGCAAGCCAAATATGAATTGGAATCGCAGCAGGCTGCCCGGGATCTGGTCAAATTGAATCTGGGTTATACCGAAATTCGTTCTCCCATAGGGGGGATCATCACCGAACGGCACATTAAAGTTGGCAATATGGTTTTAACAAATGCCACCGTTTTCAGAGTCACTGATTTTGAACCGCTGCTGGCGGTGCTGTATGTTCCTGAACGCGAAATTGGCAAACTGGCAGTCGGGCAGAAAGCGCTGCTTACGGTCGATGCTTTGACTGAAACCACATTCGACGGAAAAATTGATCGAATCAGTCCGATTGTTGATCCCCGAACCGGTACAGTGAAAGTTACAATCGTTATTAATGATGAGCAGGGACTATTAAAAGCTGGGATGTTTTCCCGTGTTAGTATCATTTATGACATACATGAGAATATTTTAATGGTACCCCGGGAAGCCATTCTTATAGAGGACGATGAATCATTAGTATTTGTCGTCCGGGATAGCATGGTTTTCCGCGAAAAAGTTGTTACTGGTTATATCAATACATCTCACCTGGAAATACTCTCCGGTCTGACAATCTCGGATACGGTGGTTGTAATGGGGCAGGGCAGTTTAAAAGACAGCGCTCTGATTGACATCATTGACAATTAAACCGCAGGGGTAAGCTTTCAATGAAAATTATTGATATTTCGATTCGTCGGAGAGTTACAATTGCCATGTTCACTGTAGCGGTGCTGCTTTTCGGAATGGTATCATTCAGCCGGCTAAAAGTCAATTTATTGCCGGATCTAACTTATCCGACTCTCACAATTCGAACTACCTATACCGGTGCTGCTCCGGCGGAAGTGGAAAATTTGATTACCAAGCCGGTGGAAGAAGCGCTGGGGGTAGTGAAGAATGTTCAACAGGTTAGATCCATTTCACGCTCGGGTCAATCGGATGTAGTCCTGGAATTTGCCTGGGGTACAAAAATGGATTTTGCCAGCATGGATGTGCGGGAAAAACTTGATGCCTTGCTGCTGCCATTAGATGTTACCCGGCCGGTAGTGCTGCGTTTTGATCCTGCCCTGGACCCCATCATCCGGTTTGGATTGACAACGAAAAAAACTGCCACTGATTCATCAAACAGTCAACCGGTTGTGGCTGAGGTTGGGTTCGATGAGGAAAAATTAAAATATCTGCGCCGGTTTGCCGATGAGGAAATAAAAGAAGAACTGGAATCAGCGCTCGGTGTAGCAGCCATAAAGGTCAGTGGCGGACTCGAAGATGAAATTCAGGTTCTGGTTGATCAAGCCCGCTTAGCCCAATTGAACTTTCCGATCGGAAGGGTCATCGATTTACTGGGAGCCGAGAATGTAAATTTATCCGGTGGCCGCCTTGCTGAAGGGACCCAGCAGTATTTGGTGCGCACACTGAATCAGTTTCAGACTGTTGGCGAAATCGGTGACGTGATCCTGACCAGTGATAATAATAAACCGGTGTATCTCAGGGATGTTGCCACGGTACGGCACGGTTTCAAAGAACGGGAGGCCATCACCCGTATCGACGGGCGAGAAGCGGTAGAAATTGCAATTTATAAAGAAGGCGATGCCAATACGGTTGCCGTTGCCGGTGAAGTGGAGAAGAGGCTGGGCCGGGTCCGGAAAATGCTGGGCGACGATATAGAATTAGTCAAAATTTATGACCAGTCGACGTTTATTTCACAGGCCGTGCGGGAAGTCATAAATGCCGGTTTGATTGGTGGTTTCCTGGCAATATTGATTCTGTATTTATTCCTGCGCAATATCTGGGCGACCCTGATTATATCCATGTCCATCCCGGTTTCTGTTATTGCTACTTTCAATCTCATGTATGGTGCTGACCTGACCTTAAATATCATGTCGTTGGGAGGTATAGCCCTGGGTATCGGAATGCTGCTCGATAATTCAATTGTCGTTCTGGAAAACATCAGCCGCCATCGGGAAATGGGCAAGGACATATTGACTTCCGCCCAGGATGGCGCTGGCGAAGTCAGTATGGCAGTGGTTGCCTCAACCCTGACTACTGTAGCAGTATTTTTTCCACTGGTATTTGTCAAAGGCATTGCCGGTCAATTATTTCGGGATCAAGCGCTCACCGTAACATTTGCTTTATTAGCGTCCCTGCTGGTTGCGGTGACCTTGATCCCAATGTTAGCATCAATTGGGAAAACTAAAATAGCGTCAATTGATAGTGTCGAACTGAAAGCGCCCCGGACCAGATTTGGTCGTGTACTTCGGAAAATCAGACTTGTCCTGTTCATTACTATTCCCGTTTTTGTGGCACATTGGCTGGGGCGGTTTTTCAAGCTGATAGGACGTCTGATGAGTTTTCTAATTCGTCCGTTGGTAATAATATTCAACCGAATTTACGATGCGCTGTCTGACCGTTATCCGCCCCTTCTACGGTGGGCGCTGGTGCACCGGGCGCTGGTATTTGGAATTGCTTTGATAATGTTTTTCGGATCGTTGCTGTTGCTGCCCATGATCGGGATGGAATTGATTCCCCAATTATCACAGGGGGAATTTAATGTTGAATTCAAGATGCCACCGGGTACGCCGCTGGAACAGACCGACCGGATTATAGCCGGGATTCAAATGGCTGCTGGCAAAATTGAAAATGTTCACACCTCCTTTGCTGTCTCCGGAACCGGTAATCGAATGGATGCCAATCCGGAGGAAGGTGGAGAAAACTGGGGTGAGATGATCGTCAGTATGTCCGATAAATCACTTCGCAATGGTGATGAATTAATAATATCTGAATTGCGGAATCATTTGGGACAGGTACCGGATTTGCAGTATAAATTTTCGCAGCCCACCCTGTTTTCGTTCCGTACTCCGGTCGAGATTGAAGTGGCCGGTTACGATTTGGATAAATTGAAATTGGTCAGTAATGATATCGCCAGCCGGTTAGCGGCAAATGATCGGTTTGCCGATGTGAAATCGACAATGGAAAGTGGTCATCCGGAAATCCAGATTTATTTTGATCGGGAACGTGCTGCCGCTCTGGGCCTGCCCGTATATCAAATCGCCAATCGAATTGTAAAAAAGGTCCGTGGCGAAGTTGCAACCCGCTATTCCTGGCGTGATCGCAAAATTGATGTGTTGGTTCGGGCTCGGGATGAAGACCGGAATTCGGTGGAATTGATCAAAAACATGATCATTAATCCCAATAGTGATCGGCCGGTACCGCTAACGGCAGTGGCCGACGTAATCGTAGAGACTGGTCCCGGGGAAATCCGCCGAACCGGCCAGGAGCGAGTGGCTCAAGTCACTGCGAATTTGAATTATGGTGATCTGAACGCGGCGGCAGAGGAAATTGCCGTTATCTTACAGGACGTTACCGTCCCCGAAGAGTTATCAGTCCGTCTGGCCGGGCAGAACGAAGAAATGGACATTGCTTTCAAATCGCTACGGTTTGCACTGTTACTGGCAGTTTTTCTGGTCTACCTGGTGATGGCATCCCAATTCGAATCTTTGCTGCATCCGTTTATCATCCTATTCACAATTCCGTTAGCACTAATCGGCGCGATCTGGGCTTTGTTTATAACCGGATCTTCCCTGAGTGTGGTGGTCTTTATCGGTCTGATATTACTGGCCGGCATTGTGGTCAATAATGCAATTGTTCTAATCGATTTGATCAATCAGATGCGGCGCCGTGGTATGTCAAAATTTGATGCGATTATCGATGCTGGTCGATCCCGATTACGGCCTATTGTCATGACCACCCTGACCACAGCACTGGGATTGCTACCCTTGGCAATGGGATTCGGAGAAGGGTCTGAAGTGCGTGCGCCCATGGCGATTACAGTGATCGGTGGTTTGTTGGTTTCAACCCTGCTGACGTTGGTTGTAATTCCAGTTGTGTATTCGTTCGTTGACAGAAAAACCATTGTTCCGGAAAAGACCGGGTAATCATTGAATCTTACCGAATTCTCACTCCGGCGACCGATTACGGTCATCATGATTTTTACTTGTTTGATTGTGATCGGCATGATATCGACCCGTCTGATTCCCATCGAATATTTTCCCGAGGTGCAGGGAGCACAGATCTCGATAGAAATTCCTTATCCCGGTTCCACTCCAGAAGAGATTGAGCGACAGATAACCCGCCCGGCGGAAGAAGTATTGGGTACGATTACCGGAGTTAAGCGAATTATATCTAATTCCCATGATGGGGGTGCCTGGGTTCAACTGGAATTTAACTGGGGCGAAAACACTGCCATCAAAGCTATGGAAGCCCAGGAAAAACTAAATGGAATTCGCCATCTGTGGCCCGCTGATTTAGAGCGCTTTTTTGTTAATAAATGGTCATCCAGTGATTGGGAAATTCTGAATCTGCGTATTTCCAGTGAGCGTGATTTATCCAGTGCTTATGACATGTTGAATCGGAATATTAAACGGCGCTTGGAGCGGATTAACGGTATATCCCGGGTGTCATTATACGGCATCGAGAAAAAACAGATTCGCATCGAATTATTGCTGGATCGTATAAAGGCTCATAATATTGAATTGAACCAATTGTCACAAATTTTGACCCAATCGAATTTTTCGGTGTCTGCCGGTCGGATAACTGATGGCAAACACCGTTTTGTAGTGCGGCCCATGGGAGAATTGAAATCAGCCGAGGATTATGAAAATTTGATAATCAGTTCTTACGGTTTGCGACTCAGAGATGTTGCCAATGTTACCTATGAGCATCCGGTGTTGGATTATGGCAGGCACCTGGATCGTCAGTACGCAATTGGGCTTGATGTTTTCAAGGAATCCGGAGCCAATACAATTGCCGTGACCGAAGCCGTCCTTGCCGAAATCGATCAGATCAGTTTGCTGCCGGAGATGGCTGGGATCTCAATTTTCTATATGAATAATCAGGCCGAGGGAATTCTGTCATCCATGGAAGAATTGCTCAAGTCGGGTTTATTGGGAGCTTTCTTCGCGATTGCCCTGCTGTTCTATTTCTTACGAAAATTCCAGACTACCATGATGGTAATCCTTGCCGTGCCTTTTTCACTGCTGGTAACTATTGCCCTGCTGTATTTCTTTGGTTTATCGCTGAACATTCTAACCATGATGGGTTTATTGGTGTCGGTAGGGATGCTGGTCGACAACGGGGTAGT
>JABMPO010000268.1 GCA_013203015.1 Fidelibacterota bacterium | reverse complement strand
GATTTATCAAATTCTTCCGGGTAGTATCGCTAACGACGGATAGATCAATCAGACCATCATTTATTTTAGCCTTGGGTCCCATCATCATTCCTTTGCCGGCAAATTTCGTAATACTGCCCAAAATAAATATTAAATCATCATCGAATTCCTCTCCTTCGATAATCAGCTTGACGTGACGCTTGCGAGCTTTCATAATCTCCATTACGGCCGCATAAGTGTAACGGGTTTCCCCCATCCAGCGCACGTTTTCCGCCCGGACATTAAGATCAGTCACCAACCCCCAGCCGATAATGTTAAAGGCATAGACAACCTTATGATCCATCTGCACTTTTGCCGCATCTATTTTGCGGGTATATCCCTGCACAATAATTTTTGCTGCTTCAACCGGGTCCAGACAATCCAGATCGTGCATGAGTGAATTTCCGGTACCACCCGGTATCAAGCCCAACGGGACCATCTTTCCATCAGCTCTGGACAATAATCCGTTTAAGACCTCATGCATTGTCCCATCACCCCCTATTGCACAGATGCCCTCATAGGGTTCTAAATCGATTGAGCGGGAGATATCCCTGGCATGACCGGCATAGCGGGTTTCAATAACATCAAGTTTAAATCCGCCCGCCTCTAGGACTGGTTTTACCCTGTGAAATATATCCAACCCGGATTTTAATCCCCCCATTGGATTTACAATCAAAGCCATTGTACGTACAGCCATAGTTCACTTCCTCATACTTTAATTCGTGCAACTAACCTATCCATAGATTCGCGATTGATCGAGCATAAATTAATCAAACGTCAGCAATTATCAACGCAAGAGATCAGAACTCACCACCAGCCATTCATATTTTAAATAATTACTTTAATTCTGTGCTAAGAAATGCAGTGATTAAATGTCATTAATCAGCGAATATCTTGATGACGGGCTGACCGTCTGAAAGCATATACCCGCGATACATTCCGGGTGTATTGAACACAATGGTAATATTACCACCTTTATCGATACCAATAACGCCTCCCGTGCCGCCCAGTCTGCCGATTTCATTATGGATCACATTCTCGGCCGCGGTCTGGAGTGAAACACCACCGAACTCCATCTGGGCTGAAATGGCGTACCCGCAAACAGTACGCATAAAGTATTCACCAGTCCCGGTGGCGGACACGGCGCAGGTGCGGTTATCGGCATAGGTGCCAGCGCCGATTATCGGTGAATCACCGATCCGGCCAAAACGCTTATTAGTCAAGCCTCCGGTTGAAGTCCCGGCTGCCAGGTTGCCGTGCTTATCCAGGGCGACTACACCAACGGTGCCATGCTTTCCCGGTTCTGTCTGCTGATCCTTAGCCTGGGCTTTCTGCAGCGACTGCCAGCGTCGTTCAGTATAGAAATAGGACTGATCCACGAATTCCAGTCCCTGCCCACGAGCAAAGGTTTCCGCACCATCGCCGTAGAACAGGACGTGGGGTGAATTGTCCATCACCAGCCGGGCGGCTTTGATCGGATTCTTAATCTGTTTAACACCGGAGACCGCTCCGGCCTGGAGGGTGTTTCCATCCATGATCGAAGCATCCAGTTCATTGGTGCCATTTGAGGCAAACACAGCACCTTTCCCCGCATTGAACAAGGGCGAATCTTCCAGAATAACAATTGTTTTTTCGACCGCATCGAGACTGGTACCACCGGCGACCAGAACAGCATATCCAATCCGCAGGGCTTGCTCCAGTTTTGCCCGGTAGTTCTGCTCCTGTTCTGCGGTCAGTTTATCACGACTAATCGTACCGGCACCGCCATGGATTACCAGCCCGAAATTGGTGTCCGGTGCAGGTTGTTTCCCACACGACGATAGAATACTGTAAACTATCAGACCCAGAATAATTAATAAAAGGGATTTGTTGTTTCTCATGGACGACCTCACTTATTTCTAGCCCGAATTTCGGTATAAATAATATTAATTAATAATCATCAAATAGCGCAGGCTATGCCAGGCAATTATCGGGCTTGGTAAAGGTGCCAATGATCAGTGAATCACCGATCTGGTTATCTTGCTTACCAATTGATTTAGCTCGAATTTATTGCAGGATTTAACAAGGGAACTATGAAAGCGACTGCGCTTTAGCAAAATAAAATTAAAAGAGATCAGAAATCATGAACATCTACTTCCTCCTCGCCGCTCTGCTCTTGCTCCTGCTGACTTTCGCCCATGCCCGCTGGGGTGAGCAGAAAGTATTTCCGTTAATTAAAGAAAAATTCAGCGGGGAAACCTATCTATCGGTTTACGTACCCTGGCAGCAGTTGACCTGGATTTTGGCTCTAAGCGGTCTGTTCATGTTTCTGGCTTCGATCTGGAATCAGGGGCTTGCCAGTGTCGCCGTTTTCGTTCTACTGCTGACTATGGGCAATCTGGTGATTTTTACAATTCTGTGTTGGAAGCAGGGTGAAATCAAGCTGATCACTAAATCAGTGCCCCAGTACCTTCTGTTCGGAGCGGTAATTATCCTGATTTTGCTGGGCCTGTTTCAGGCCTGATTGGCGCTAATCAATCAAATAAACCACAGACAACACGAATTACTGATTACTTAATGCAGCTTCAGGACGCTGCCACCAATAAATTCCCTTAACAAACAATCTGGCGGCAGGATTGATTCATCGTCATATTGATCTATTTTGGATAATAATTTATAAATCCTTTCAGCCCGGATAAACGCATCCCGGCGGGCTGGATCATACTCCCAGGATTCAATAATCGCGGGGAGATAATGAAACAGGTGTTTTTTCATGTACGGCAGTTCATAGGGCAGGGAGCCATTCAAGATGAAATCTACACTATGGATAAAAGGGATAATATGCTTGAGTTCGCTACGGCGGACATAATGCCAGTGACCGACGGTCTTTATGGGATCGTAAGCTCGTTGTTCATTATCACGCACCATTCGGCGCAACAGCCGGATATCAGCCCAGCGAACCCACTGCCCGGCCGAATCCCGCAACTGGGCAATCGTCTCGATATAAATCTTAAATTTGGCACTATCCGGAACACTGCGGGTCATTGGTTCATGCAGTCCGTGGAGTGTGTCAAGTAAAATTACCTGCCCCGGTTTAATCGATATTTTTTCACCATCATTAAAACGCTTACCCTGATTGAAATCATAACGGGGCATCTGAATTGTATGGCCGCCAATCAATTGTTCAAGATGTTCATTAATAAGAGAAATATCCAGGGCTACCGGTTGTTCAAAATCATAATCGCCGTGCTCATCTCTGGGGTGCATTTCCAGATCAAAGAAATAATGGTCCAGATTCAACGGCACTGTTTCAATACCTAACCGGTTCAAATTAGCTGATAATTTAGCGGTAGTAGTGGACTTCCCGGATGACGATGGCCCGGCCACGATTATCAGGTGTAATTCATCTTTTTCCTTGGCTATCGCCTGGGCGGCTTCCAATAAACTGGTATCATAAACCTGATCAGATTCTTTAACCAGATCTGGAAAACTGTTTTCCCGAATCCGCTGATTTAATTTTTCTGTCGTCTCACAATTGTGATCAATATTCCAAATCAGGGTTTCCAGAATCATCTTATAGGGCAGGGAATGCTCCTTACTGCGCCGTTCCGAGCGGCGATGGCGCTCCCGGCGACGGTAATCACGATATAGAATGTAGGCTTTAGCGGTGGCGGCATTACCATTCTCGATCAATACTTTTTCGATTATATCCTGGATTTCTTCCACCAGTGGAATATGGGATGGCGTATAGTATTCGTTTAACAGGCGGACTACTTTACGGGCAATTTCCTCACTCAATTTCCGGTCACGACCTCCTACTTCCAAGGCCGCCTTATAGACCGCGCTGGCAATTTTAGCGGTCTCAAAGGAGACCGTCCGACCATCCCGCTTTATTATCTTTTTGATTATATTATCCATAGCTATTTCAAATGCCTACAAGTATTAAAGTCGGTTGAAGTTAGGGCGTAATTAGTTCGGGATCAAGAGTCTTAGTCGGGACGTCTTTCCACCCTCTTGGCAATATACCACAATACTCCCGCACCGATCATCATTGCGATGCAGAGTACCTGCCCCATGGATAAGGATCCCAGGACAAAACCAAGATGCTCATCAGGTTCGCGATAAAACTCAATAAAGAAGCGGAAAAAGCCATAACCAAATATGTATAATCCGGAAATGAAACCGGTGAAGAGCTTTTTCTTGCGCAGGGGCCAGACAATGGCAAATAAAACCAGGCCTTCAAAAAATGCTTCATATAATTGGGAGGGATGACGTACTAATCCATCCATGGCTGATGGAAAGTACATACCAATAGCTGATTCAGTAACACGACCATACAATTCACCATTAATAAAATTACCCAATCTCCCAAAGGTAAATCCCAAGGGAACCGCCGGGATAATCAGGTCGGCAATTTTAAATATCGATATTTTATTTTTCCG
>JABMPO010000267.1 GCA_013203015.1 Fidelibacterota bacterium | reverse complement strand
TTTCGTGGACAGACCAATCAGGTAACTGAGTTTACTGGGAATAGAGCGCAAATACCAGATATGCACAACCGGTACTGCCAGGGTAATATGCCCCATCCGCTCACGACGGACTTTTTTACGGGTAACTTCAACACCACAACGATCACATATAATACCACGATAGCGAATGCCTTTATATTTCCCACAATGGCATTCATAATCTTTAACTGGTCCAAATATTTTTTCGCAGAATAAACCGTCTTTTTCCGGTTTATAGGACCGATAATTGATCGTTTCCGGTTTTAATACTTCACCGTAGGAACGAGCCAGAATCATTTCTGGCGAGGATAACCCAATTGTTACCGCAGTAAAATCACGTTTGGTATCAGTTTTTGACGATTGAATGTAAGTCAAACTAAAGCTCCATTATTCAAGTTCAATATCTAATCCCAATCCTTGCAATTCTTTAATAAGAACATTGAAGGATTCAGGAACTCCAAAAACGGGAAGGTCTTCACCACGGACAATGGCATTATAGACCTTTGAACGTCCATCCACATCATCGGATTTGACGGTAAGAATTTCATGCAAGGTATGAGCTGCACCGTATGCTTCCAGTGCCCAGCATTCCATTTCTCCAAACCGTTGTCCGCCGAATTGAGCTTTTCCACCCAGAGGCTGTTGAGTAATCAATGAGTAGGGTCCCGTTGAACGAGCATGCATTTTATCATCAACCATGTGGTTGAGTTTCATCATATAAATCTGGCCTACAGTTACCGGATGAAGAAATTCTTCTCCGGTTCGGCCGTCAATCAAAGTAGTTTTACCGGAAGTCGCTAAACCAGCTTTAGTCAGCTCTTCCTTAACCTGTTCCGGCTTGGCGCCATCGAAAGCTGCGGTCATATATTTAAGCCCCAGCAAGTCACCAGCCCATCCAAGCATTGTTTCAT
The DNA here is from genome assembly GCA_013203015.1 of Fidelibacterota bacterium. Taxonomy (GTDB): domain Bacteria; phylum Fidelibacterota; class Marinisomatia; order Marinisomatales; family TCS56; genus JABMPO01. The sequence continues at coordinate 6,196 of JABMPO010000267.1, read as the reverse complement.
AAAGCTGTCCGAGATTCATACGTGAGGGTACGCCGAGCGGATTCAGAACGATATCAATTGGAGTTCCATCTTCCAGGAATGGCATATCCTCCTCTGGTACAATTGTCGCAATAACACCTTTATTACCATGGCGTCCCGCCATTTTATCACCAATCTGAATTTTTCGTTTATTAGCGACAAAAACCTTGGCAAGTTTAAGAATACCGGGCTGAAGTTCATCACCAACACGCAGTTTGAAGACTTCCTTTTCCAGGACATTTTCAATCTGTTTCCATAATTTTCGATATGATCCCCAGATAGTACGAATTTTCTTCCAGACCGCGGGATCTTCCACCCAGGATTCGTCCAGTGCAAAACGTTCGAGATCAAAACTGTTCAGTCTTTTGGCAGTCAACTTGGTAGATTTTTTAATCAGTGTACGCCCGGTACTGATATCACGAATTCCGTTGGAGATTTGGCCTACAAGCGAGTTAAACAACTTTTCATCGCGGGCGGCTTTTAAGGTCGTTTTCTCTTCTCGGGCTTTTTTCTGTAATCCTTCGATAATCCGACGTTCTTCTACGCGATTACTACGATCACTTTTCTGGAACAATTTGGAATCGATAACCACGCCCTTAATACCCGGATCGGCCCGTTTCGAAGCATCTTTAACTTCACCAGCCTTTTCACCAAAAATAGCGCGCAGTAATTTTTCTTCCGGAGTCGGATCGGTTTCTCCCTTAGGAGTCACCTTTCCAATCAGGATATCGCCTTCTTTAATTTGAGCACCGATTCGCACGATTCCATCTTCATTCAATTCTTTGGTGGCTTCTTCGCTGACGTTCGGTATTTCCGGCGTTAATTCTTCCTCGCCCCGTTTGGTGTCGCGCACTTCCAATTCAATCTCATTGATATGAATGGATGTATAAATATCATCCTTTACCAGACGCTCGCTTAGAACTATGGCGTCCTCAAAATTGTAACCCCGCCAAGGCATGAAAGCTACTTTTATATTAGATCCAAGTGCCAACTCACCATTCTCAGTACTGGTACCGTCAGCTACAACTTGTCCCTTTTTGATTTTTTGACCAACTTTAACGAGCGGTCTTTGATTCTGACAAGTGTTCTGGTTCGTCCGTTTATACTTTTGCATCTTGATTGTGAGCAGATTTTCACCCTTAATCAAAGTTAAGTCATCAGGTACAACTTCAGTTTTAAGAACGATTTTATCAGAATCGACATATTGCACTACACCCGCTTCCGGAGCTGTGGTACAAGTCCGGGAATCCACGGCGACCTTACCTTCCAGGCCGGTTCCAACAATCGGTGCTTTTGGTCTCATCAAAGGAACCGACTGGCGCTGCATATTCGAACCCATCAGCGCGCGGTTGGCATCATCGTGATCCAAAAACGGAATCAGAGCCGCAGCCACACTGAGGATCTGGTTTGGTGCGACATCCATGTATTTGATTTCATCTGGCTCAACCATGGGGAAATCGCCCTTAATGCGTGCACGAATACGCTCATCAGTAAGCCGATTATTGTTGTCTTTATCAAGGGTAATATTGGATTGTGCGATCAATACGCGATCTTCATCATCAGCAGAAAGATATTTTAATTCTTTAGTTGCAAAGGCTTCATTATTCTTGCGTTTGATAATTCTGTAAGGTGCCTCGATAAAACCATGTTTATTAACTTTACCAAGCAGCGCCAACGAGGAGATCAAACCAATGTTGGGACCTTCAGGCGTTTCTATAGGACACAATCGTCCATAGTGAGTATAGTGTACGTCACGAACCTCAAATCCGGCTCGCTCCCGCGTTAGTCCGCCCGGACCCAACGAAGAAATACGTCGTTTATGCGTGATTTCTGCCAGCGGATTTGTTTGGTCGCCAAATTGCGATAATTGACTTGTGCCAAAGAAAGTGTTTATAACTGTTGTAACAACCCGTGAATTAATCAAATCCTGCGGAGTTATACTCTCAGATTCACGCAAATTCATGCGCTCCATGATTGTACGCATCATGCGGCTGAGAGCAACGCTGAACTGATTGGTCAGCTGTTCACCAATTGTTTTAACCCGACGATTGCCCAAATGATCAATATCGTCAGTACCACGCTCCCCCTTACGCATATCGATCAGGAAAGTAATAACCATGATGATATCATCAATTGTAAGAACTGTATTATCGATTGATACATTCAGGGCGAACTGCTGATTAAGGCGGTAACGACCCACTTGCCCCAAATCATATTTCTTGGGGCTGAAGAAAATGCGCTCAATAAATTTCTGAGCTGTTTCCAAGTTAGGCGGATCGCCCGACCGCAGCAATTTATAAAGTAGTCCGAGCGCTTCTTCAGTATTGGCGGTGGGATCTTTTTTAATCGTATTCAACAATAATTGGGCAGTGAAATTCTTATCACCGTTGACAACTTCAACTTCAGCTATTCCGGCTTCCGAAAGTGTTTTCAACATTTCTTCTGTCAGAATTGAACCGCCTTCAAAGTAAATTTCACCAGTTTGCAGATTTACTATATCATCGGTAATTGTTGATCCGATAGATTTCTTGGCTTTCGCGCCTTTAGTTTTAATTTTGGTAATACATTTAAAAGCGCGAAAAATGTCGGCGTTAGTCGAGAATCCAAGAGTCCGTAATAATATAGTTACCGGGAATTTTCTACGACGATCAATGATTGCAAACAGACAATCATTAATATCAGTAGTAAAATCGACCCATGATCCACGGAAAGGTATAATTCTGGCCTGGAACAATTTTGTACCGTTGGGATGAATAGACTCATCAAAAAATACGCCCGGTGAACGCTGTAACTGCGATACTATTACCCGTTCGGCACCGTTAATAATAAAGGTGCCTTTTTCGGTCATTTTGGGAATATTTCCAAAATAGACTTCTTGCTCAATGCTCTGAGCATACTCGTTTTTATTGCTTTCGTCGGTGATGTGCAATATCAACCGTGCTTTTAACGGCACAGAATAAGTTACACCGCGATCAATACATTCTTCCGGATCGTATTTTGGCAATCCCAATAGATAGCTTTTGTATTCAAGAACATAATTACGATGAGGATCCTCAATGGGAAAGGCATTGGAAAAAACATCCTGCAACCCAATTAGATCACGCTCGTCTTCTAAAACATGTTCTTGAATGAAATCCTGAAATGCTCCTGTTTGAACAGCTAGCAAATCAGGAATTTCAACAATTGAAGGGATTCGTGAGAACGAAACCCGTTTTGTGCGCTGATTAATAGTGGCTCGCAAACAAGCCTCCTATGTCAATTTAATGATTGTGAAACAGTAGATTAAAACCAAAATAAATCAGACTATTTAAGCTCAACGGTAGCGCCTGCTTCTTCAAGTTTGGTTTTGGTTTCTTCAGCTTCAGCTTTACTGACAGCTTCTTTGACAGCTTTCGGTGCATTATCAACCAGTTCTTTAGCTTCTTTCAAACCAAGGCTGGTGAGTGAACGCACAACTTTGATAACGTTGATTTTTTGCTGACCTATTGCAGTTAACATAACGTCAAATTCAGTTTGTTCTTCAGCTGCAGCTTCTTGTCCACCGGCGGCCGGGGCGGCTGCCATTGCTACTGGCGCTGCTGCTGTAACACCAAATTTATCTTCAATATCTTTAACGAGATCAGCAATTTCCATCATGTTTGCTGATTCCAGATATGTTAAAACGTCTGCCTTTGTGATCTCAGACATTGTTCAACTCCTATGCTTTAAGTGAATTAGGATTTTTGTTCTTTTAAACTATCGAGCACGTTTACCAGATTGACCAGTGATGCGTTTAATGTGGCAGCCAACTTGCTCATTGGCTGCTGCAACGCGCTTAACAACATGGAAAGTGATTCCTCATGAGTTGGTAAACTTGCCATTCTTTCTAATGCATCACTGCCATGTAAACTACCTTCAAAAAGAACACCTTTTACAGTAGGTAGTTTGTGCTTTTTTACAAAATTTTTCAAAATTTTTGCTGCTGAAGTTGGCTCTTCATAAGTAATCGCCATTGCTGTCGAGCCAGCCAATACTTCACTGATATCAACGAAATTATTTGTTTCAGCTGCGAGTTTAATAAGTGTATTCTTCGCAACCAGGTATTCAACATCAGATTTATAAAATTCACTCCTGAGTTCGGTTATTGATGTAACATCTAAACCGAGATAATCAGTAAAATAAATTGTATTGGCCTTGTTGAATTTCTCTGATAATTCTGCTACTTTTTCTATATTTTTTGTGTTCGGCATCAGAATTTACCTCATTGTTGCCTGATCTATACGTATACCAGGTCCCATGGTCGATGAAATTGTTAATCGTTTTATATACGTGCCTTTAACAGCAGAAGGCCTGGCCTTGACAATAGTATTGAATATCATTTTTGAATTCTCAACCAGCGCTTCGGCCTCAAAAGAAATTTTGCCACAGACACAGTGAATAATTCCAGTTTTATCAACGCGCAATTCAATCTTTCCAGACTTAACTTCTTTTACAGCACTCGCAACATCGTTGGTTACAGTACCACTCTTAGGATTCGGCATTAGGCCTTTCGGACCCAATATTTTACCTAAGCGCCCAAGCTCCGACATCATATCAGGGGTAGCAATTACTTTATCCATATCCACCCAGCCGTTCTTTATCTTCTCGATATATTCGGTATTACCAACATGGTCGGCACCGGCATCAAGAGCGGCTTTTTCCTGTGGTCCGCGTGTCAGCACCAGCACCTTAACCTTTTTGCCGGTTCCATGGGGAAGTGATGTGGTCACACGGATATTTTGATCGGCATGGCGCGGATCAACACCAAGGTTAATCGCTAAATCGACTGATTCATCAAATTTGGTGAACTTAAATTCTTTTACCATTTTAACAGCATCAGTAATCGCGTATTCAATTGATTTATCAAATTTTTCCGTGATAGATTTAATATTTTTTGATTTTTTCATGGACTTACCTATTTAACCGTGATGCCCATGCTGACAGCAGTACCGGCGATCATTCTCATGGCCTGTTCAACAGTATTAGCATTCAAATCCGGCATTTTCAACTCGGCAATCTGGCGAATATCTTCCTGAGTAACAGTGCCGACTTTATCACGATTGGGTATTGCGGATCCTTTTTCAATCTTGGCCGCCTTAATCAAAAGTATCGAGGCGGGAGGAGTTTTGGTTACAAACGAAAAACTCCGATCAGCATATACATTGATTTCAACCGGGATAATCATACCTGCCTGGTCTTGAGTTTTTGCGTTATAAGCTTTACAAAACTCCATAATATTCACACCATGCTGACCCAAAGCAGGACCGATCGGTGGAGCCGGGTTTGCTTTACCCGCAGGAATCTGTAACTTGATCATTGTAATAACTTTCTTGGCCATATTCCTACACTATTTTTCTATTTCTACTTGTAAAAAGTCCAATTCTATTGGAGTTGGACGACCAAATATGCTGACGGTGACCTTTACTTTCTGTTTCTCAACATTGATTTCCTGGACATAGCCTTTGAAATCATTGAAAGGACCATCAACCACTTTAACTGCATCTCCAACTTTGAATGGATGTGCCATAACTTCACGGCCATCCAGCCCCTCTACTTCACCAAGAATCCGATTTATTTCCTCGGGCTTCAACGTTTGCGGTTCGCCCTGTGGACCAACAAAGCTGATTACTCCATTGAGATTCTCAACCAGGTAACGAGTTTCGTTGGTTAACTCCATCTTGATAAATAAATATCCGGGAAAGAAAACCTTATTTCTTATTTTTTTCTTTCCATCGCGCATTTCAACTACATTTTCAGATGGTACTAACACCTCTGATATATCCAAAGCTAATCCTTCACGCTCAGCTTCAACAATCAAAGCATCGCGGATTTTTTTTTCCTTACCAGAGATTGCGCGTAGTGTATACCAATCCATAATTACAATAATATGGTCAATACGCGCGATAAAACAATATCTACCACAAAAAGGAATGCGCCCAGAATTATCGATAAAGATAGTACTATAAAAGTTGACCCACGCAATTCTTCCCAGGTCGGCCAAGATACTTTCTTCAGTTCAAACTGTACGTCTAATAGAAATTGTTGAATTTTTTTCAGCATTGTTTTACGCTTTATTTATTTCGCAGGAGTGGCAGGAATCGAACCCGCAACCCCCGGTTTTGGAGACCGGTGCTCTACCAGTTGAGCTACACTCCTATTC
>JABMPO010000266.1 GCA_013203015.1 Fidelibacterota bacterium | reverse complement strand
CTAATCGCTATCTGGCGCCGTTTGGACGTAAAATTGGTCCTGATCCGGCTTCCATAGAAGCCGCTCGTATGGGCGGAATTGTATCGAATAATGCATCCGGTATGAGTAGCGGAATCGGACTGAATTCATATTATACCCTACATGGAATGCGTCTGATTTTGGCTAACGGTAATGTCTACGATTCGGAAAACGAGGCGGACTACGACCGGTTTGTAGAGAATGAAACAATGTTGGCCCGGGGGTTGGCCGATCTCCGGCAGCGAATATTTACCGATACTAAACTGCAGTCGAAGATTGAGCATAAATACCGAATAAAAAATACTCTGGGATACTCTCTCAATGCTTTCCTTGATTTTGAACACCCATTAGATATATTTACCCATCTGCAAGTTGGGGGTGAAGGGACCCTGGCTTTCATTTCCGAGGTGGTATTAAACACTTTGCCCGATCCCATTCATAAATCGACCGGTTTGATTCTGTTTGACACTCTGACTGATACCTGCAATGCAATTCCTTTCCTGAAAGATGCCGGAGCCAGCGCTGTTGAATTGATGGATTATAATTCGCTGACGACGGCTAAATATCTCGCTGATCCGCCCTATAATCCTGATGATCTGAAACCTGGTTCGGCGGCCTTGTTATGTGAGTTTCAAAAGGATTCTCTTAAAGAAGTTGAAACGCAGGCTAAACCAATTAAGCGAAAAATCGGGAAAATGAAGGGGCAGCTTGTCAGTGGTTTCTTTACCGATGAATCCAGCCGGTTAAAATTATGGACCATCAGAAAAAGTTTATTCACGACGGTTGGTTCATTACGAAAACCCGGTACCAGTGTGATTACCGAAGACATCTGTTTTGACGTTGATAAATTACCTGCTGTAATTGACGATCTGCACCGGATTTTTGCCAAATGGAATACTACCGATGCGGTGATTTTTGGGCATGCCAAAGATGGTAATCTGCATTTTGTGGCATCCATCGATCTGGAAACCCCGGAAGGTGTTGAGGCTTATGAGGGGATGCTGGATGACATCGCTGAAATGACCGTTAGTAAGTATGATGGCTCACTGAAAGCCGAACATGGTACCGGTCGTAATATGGCTCCCTATCTCGAACAGGAATGGGGGATCGATCTGTACGAAATCATGTGGGAAATCAAGGGATTGGCAGACCCCAATAATATATTAAATCCGGGAGTTTTGTTAAATCGCGATAAAAAGGTACATATCAAGTCTTTAAAACCCATGCCGTTGATAAATCCCAAAGTTGATCTCTGTGTTGAATGCGGATTCTGCGAACCCACCTGTCCGTCCCGCGATTTCACTTTCACTCCCCGAGATCGGATTACGGTGGCCCGGGAAATCAAGCAAATGGAAATTACCGGTAATCCGGATCGACTGGCGTTGATTGAGGATTATAATTTTCTCGGCACTGATACCTGTGCGGTGGATGGTTTGTGCGAACTGGCCTGCCCGGTTAATATCAATACTGGCGGGTTTGTAAAGGAATTACGTTTTGATGCTCATACCAACCAGCAAAGAAAAATTGCCGCCTGGACCGTCGATCATTTTGCCGGTATCCAAAAAATGATCAGATTTGTTTTAAACGCCCAGCGAGTCGCTAAATATTTCGGAATTCAGCATTTGTTGGCCGGTCCAATGAACTGGATTAATCAGAAAACCAATCACGCTATCCCGACCTGGAATAAAAATCTCCCCATGGGAGCCAGAATACGATCACAAGAAGTATATGGCAGTGGAATACCAATGGTTTATTATACATCCTGTATCAACCGGACGTTTAATTCGACCGGCAAAAAGACCTCCCTGACCGATATTATTGGTCAGATTGCCGCCATTTGTGATATCCAATTGATCATACCGGAACGGATCGATGATACCTGTTGCGGCACTCCTTATAGTTCGAAAGGATTTATAGCAGCCTATGACAAAATGGTTAGTAAATCATTAAAAATGCTGTACGAGACTTCCCGCCACGGTAAACTGCCGATCATCGTTGACACGTCGCCCTGTACTTATCAATTTAAATCCATGGGGGAAAATCTAAGCGATGCGGAACTTCGATCCATGTGGGAACAAATGACATTTGTAGATATAATACCATTTTTGCAGAATCTGGTTAAGGATCGCTCGGAGCAACCGCTGAATCGGAAAATCGTACTACATCCAACCTGTTCAACCCAGAAAATGGATGAAGTAGGAGTGATGATTGAATTAGCGCAAAAATGTGCCACTGATGTTCACGTTCCGGAGGATTTTGGCTGTTGCGGTTTTGCCGGTGATCGTGGTATGTTAATTCCCGAATTAACCGCCAGCGCGACCCGCCCGGAAGCGGAAAATGTGAAAAAACTAACGTCTGGAATTATGGGGATATCATCCAGCCGCACTTGTGAAATTGGAATGATGACAGCTACCGGAATTGATTATGAATCAATTGCTGTACTGGTCAGGGATTACCTGATACAAATTAATTAAACTTAAAAATTTTAGCATTGATGGTAATAAATCAGCTAAATTAGCTCGTTAGACACAAAGTCTGGCTCGCCATATAAAAAAACAAGAGAGTATTGTCATGAAAAAGATTATCATTTTACTAATTGTATTTGGGGTTATTGCCGGAACCGCCTCGGCAGAATCCATTGCCAGGGTTATGAAAGCACAGGGTGAAGTATTGGTAAAGAGGATGGGTGGAGAAGATTTCTCTGAAACGGTTGCTCCCGGAGTGGCAATTAATAATGG
>JABMPO010000031.1 GCA_013203015.1 Fidelibacterota bacterium | reverse complement strand
TTTTGTGGTGCGGGGAAGCAAGATTGATTCTCAGATAAAGCATCTAGCGCATTATTCGCCGGGAACAGTAGTCCATATTGTGGATACCGAAGCAGCATACTCGAAAGTTCTGGATGCTTTTAAATTGTTGGCGGATGATTCATTGATTTTCGCAATCGGCAATCAGGTTGGTGCTGGTCAGAATATTGTCAACATGATTCGTAAACACCGGCGCGATCTATAAAAATGGATCCGAATTCGTCCCTTGGAGAGAAATGACTGAGATAACGATTGGCCTTGGAATTGCCTTAAGTCTGATACTGTCGGAGACTCTTGGCGTAACCGCCGGAGGGATCATCGTTCCGGGTTATATTGCATTATATCTGCATCAGCCCCTACAGATTGCCATAACTTTTACGGTTGCATTGCTAGTAGTTGGCCTGATAAAACTTTTAAGCCGATTCATGTTTATTTATGGCAAACGTCGCATGGTACTGGCCTTAATCATGGGTTTTCTCGGCGGCTACATTACCAGAAACTTCCTGTATTCGCCGATTGATAATTATTCAATGGCGGTAATCGGTAACATCATCCCGGGATTGATAGCCAGTTGGATGGATCGGCAGGGAATTATCAGGACGATTTCTGTGGTGATTGTTACTGCGGTCATAGTAAAACTTACCGTGATGCTGATCTCGGGTGGGGTGTTGGATGTTTGAGACAAAATCTGACGGAATGTTCCGCCCCGCGATTCAAAAAACCAGAACGCTGGTTCTGATGGCAGTTATCTGTCTTATCAGTTATAGTGTGGCTGTACTGTCAAAGGTAGTTATTATCTCCGATACCTACGAGATTAAACTGAATGCTGCCCGACAAATGCAAGCTGCCATGGATTATCTGAAGACAATTCGGATGGAAGAAAGCGTCATTATGGACCCGGAAAATGATCCGAATGAAACGGGTATAGTCGGTAGCCAATTCAGTCTCATTACCACGGACGAAGGTGATCTTGATGCCAAATTGACGACCCTCGATCCGAATTTCGCTGCTGCCATGATTGAACTGTTACATCAGGCTCAAGTATCTCAAGGAGATACGGTGGCCGTGCTTTTGACCGGATCCATGCCGGGTGCTAATATCGCCTGTTTGGTAGCCTGCGATGTGCTGGGTATCGAACCGGTAGTGATTACTTCAGTCGGTGCATCACAGTGGGGTGCCAACCTGATCGATTTCACTTGGCTGGACATGGAACAACTTTTGTTTGATAGCGGTTATATTTCAGCAAAATCGCTGGCCGCATCGATTGGTGGCCGTAATGATATGGGACGACTATTAAGTCCCCGCGGCCGGCAGATTATAATTGAAAATATTGACATACATGGGTTAGAGTTTATCCGGGAAAAGAGTTTGGCAGCCAGCGTGGAGCGGCGCATGCAGATTTTCGGGGCTGTCAGCGATCTTAATAAATATGCCGTTTTTATCAATGTTGGCGGCGGTGTTGCCAGTTTGGGTACCAGTTTTAATCATAAATTATTACAGCCTGGCCTCGTTTATCGGCGTGATGTTGAGTCCATATCCAGAACCGGTGGAATTGAAGGCGCTTTGACTTATTTTGCTAAATCCAATGTGCCGATCATTCATATTCTGAATATCCAATCGCTGACTAAAAAACTGGGCATGCCCTACGCGCCAATACCTTTACCGGGAATTGGTTCGGGAAAATTATATTCCGAAGCGCGTTATAATTTATTTGTTACCGCTATCTGCCTTATCATCGTGATCGGTACGGTGGTTTTTATTGGATATCGCAGCCATCAACAGATTAAAGCCAGAATGGAGCAACATGAACCGGATTCAGTTCTTTAAAATTATTCTGTTAACAACATTATTTTTGATTGCTGGTGAATCAGTCCGTGGGGAACTGCTACGTCCCAATGCCGGTGGTGATGAAAAAGAAATTCTGGTGATCGGATCCAAACGCCGTTTGTATTACGCAATTAACAATGATGGCTTGACGTATACTTTGAATGGTCCCCGGCGACTTGAGCTGATCAGCCGTCTTCCGGTAAATTCCAAACGGAAAAAAACGCACGGGTTTCAGTATACAATAATTGTTGATCAGGTGGACACCATTGCGATTTCCCACAAATATTATGTCGATAAACGTATCCGCTCTGTTCAACGACCAAATAAGTATATTACCTATTCCGGTAATTACTTTATCAATATTCCGGCAGGAAAGCATGAAATTCGTGTTATTCCCAGTGAGCAGCAAACAGTTCCGGTACTGGTTCGGGTGTTGGGTAAGGAGTTTACCGCCACTAATGATAAAAAAACTGTTTTGACTCCAACCGCACACCAGGCAGCCAGACACTTGATTACCGAGGAGAAGAAAATAGAATATTACGAATTGAGCAATAGTATCCCCCTGCAGATCGCCGCTACCGGACCGGGCGTATTGAAAATTACCAGTCGATTGGAGTTTGAATCCTGGATGGGACCGGAAGAAGTCTATCGCCTGAAAGTATCTCAGGGTAAAAAAATTATCGGGACCTACTATTTTACTTCGGAGCGTTCAACTAACTCAATAATATTAGAAGAAACCGAAAAAGTACCTGCCAAATGGCGTAGCTGCGAGATAAAAATACCGGAAGGAAAATATAATTAAGATAAATCTTTAACTGAAAAAGATCCTGTAGTAT
>JABMPO010000265.1 GCA_013203015.1 Fidelibacterota bacterium | reverse complement strand
TTCCAGTTAAATCCCCACTACACAGACTTTAAACCCACCGGACATGGTGGTGAGTCACGATCCGATCGGTTGAGGGAATTTCTGCAGGTCAACCAATCAGCAGTAGTGGTTGGACTTTTTGAAGGTAGTATATTAAAATATACTGAAAATCGCTACGAGTTATTGGGCGACAAGCCCGCCAAGTTATTTCAATATGGTCAAAATGTGATTGATATTCAAGATAGTAAAACCCTGAACGATTTTTTGTCGTGATAGAATAGTTACCTGCTGATTAGAATTACTTTTTAATTAGATGGAGTCTGCGGTTTTCTTCGCAGGTGGAAAAATAGAATTCAATCAATTTTAGATAATATACTTCTGCTCAGGGTATCATGCAGGATATTATTAGATGCCAAGATCTGGTTATCATATATTGAAAAATCACTGCCATTCATTCTGCTGATTTTACCACCGGCTTCTTTCACCAGCAGAATTCCGGCCGCTGCGTCCCAGGGTTGGAGATTGAATTCCCAGAATCCGTCAACTTTACCACTGGCAACATGGGCAAAATCAACAGCTGCTGCGCCGAGGCGACGTACACCCTGGGTAATGTCGGTAAAATGCTTAAAAAGCTCCATATTAGCCTGCCAGGCGGCATCATGCACATAACCAAAGCCGGTTACCAGTAGGGATTTTCCCAATTCGGACACATTTGAAACCGAAATCGGTTGGTTATCACAAAATGCGCCCTGTCCGCGGATCGCGTGATACACTTGATTTATCGGCAGTTCCACAATCACGGCGCAAACAATGGTCTCCCGATAAGCTATTCCGATGGAAACTGCATATGAGGGATAGCCGTGGACAAAATTTGTGGTTCCATCAAGTGGATCAATAAACCACAGATAATCGGACTTATGCTGGGTTTTTCCACTCTCCTCAGCCATAATCTGGTGATCAGGGAATGTATCTCGGATCAAACGAGTGATAGCAATTTCGGATTGCTTATCAGTTTCAGTAACTAAGTCCGTGCGGCCTTTGTAGCTAACCTGTTTTGGTAGGTCGGTGGCCGCCCTGATAATCGTGACTGCCGATTTGGCGGCCTCCAGGGCGACTGCCAGCAATTTTTCCGGATTTACCGGATTATTTGTCATGGAATGTTTTTTTCAGGTAGGGTTTATGGTTAACAGCGAAATAATCTTTAGTCATTTTGCGCAGCGCACCGGTTAAAAGAATTATTGAAATCAAATTCGGCAATGTCATAAAACCCAAAGCTGCATCACCGAAAGCCCAGGCTGCTTCCAGCGGAATTATCGCCCCAATGAAAATAAAAAATACGAAAATCCAGCGGTAGGGCAGGATGGCTTTATTACCAAATAAATATTCTGAAGCACGATCACCGTAAAATGACCAACTGATAGCAGTCGATATGGCAAACAGCATTACCGAAATTGTGACAATTTTATCGCCGCCGGCAAACAACCAACTTAATCCTTCTCTGAAAGCCAGCGAAGTTAGTAAGCTGCCGTTTAGGAGATCAGTAGTGAATGTCGGATCAATCCGATTTACATAAAATGCTGTATGCTTCCAGGCGCCAGTGGTTAGAATAACCAAACCCGTAAGGGTGCAGATCATAATTGTATCGATAAACGGACCCAGCATTGCCACCGAGCCCTCTCTGATTGGATGTTTGGTTTTGGCGGTGGAGTGAGCGATTGCGGCGCTGCCTTGTCCGGCTTCATTTGAATATAATCCCCGTTTAATTCCCCATAACATGGTATTCATGAATACCAGAAAAGTACCCCCGCCAATACCGGCTATTTTAGCCGGTGGATTAAAAGCCATTTTGAATATCAGGGAAAAACTTTCCCCCAGCATACTCATGTGTGCCACGAGAATTAATAAAGCCGCTGAAACGTATATCAAGGCCATAACCGGTGCCAATATGCTGGTGACATTACCAATCCTCTTTATTCCTCCAATGATGACCATCGCCACCAGAATTGCCATGACCAACCCGTTCAGCACCTGTTGTACGGATAAACTGAAATTTTCGGCTAATTGATGTTTTACTGTAAGGAAATGTTCGGTACCAACAATTTGAGCGACTTCGGAATACATTTGGTCGGATACTGTAAAAGACTGGACCGCATTGCCCTGCGCAAAAGAACAGATTATAGCGAAAGCGGCAAACGAAATTGCCAACCAGCGCCATTTTTCTCCTAACCCGTTTTCGATCGTATACATTGGGCCACCGGCTGTTGCGCCATCAGGGCGAATTTCCCGGTATTTCAATGCTAGAGAACATTCGGCATATTTTAGAGTTGTGCCGAAAAAGGCGGTGATCCACATCCAGAAAATGGCACCAGGACCACCATAATACAAGGCAGTCGCGACACCAGCAATGTTGCCGATACCAACAGTGGCAGACAGAGCCGTAGTTAGAGCACGGAAATGGTTCAGGTCACCTTCATCATCGGGATTATCGTAAATACCCATGGTGACCTTAACACCATGCCAGAAATGTTTTATCTGAGGGAATCCCAGCCTGACAGAGACAAAAATACCGGTGCCGACTAAAACAATAATCAGCATTGGAATTGCGCCCAGGGGTAATTCCGAACTGGGTAAATTATGGATAAAATTGAAATTCCCCGGGAATGACCAGATCGCTTCGTAAGGTTTAATTCCAAAAATAATTAAAATCAGCAAAATGATTCCAAATGCAATTAATCCGGCTTTGGCTCGACTCATGAATGATACCCTTTTTGAAATTTTTAATGCCGTCAAATTAATTGCTACAACCGTTTGCCAAAAAGATAAAATATTATTGGATAATTTTTACTTTCCGTTTTTGAAAGATATTCACAATTTATGCTATGTATAATTGGAATATATTTTATGTTTATCGAGCATGTCCATTTGTCTGGTCGGCTATAGCGCTGATTACCGGAATATTGCTGGCCTGCCTGTCAACATCAATGTTAATTCCCACAGGATTAGTAATCGCAGGCGCCGGATATCTACTGTTTGCACAATCCCATAAAAATATTTTGGTAATCTGGTTAATCATTTTGGGCTCTTTTGGCTGGTTTCAGTATTCAGTTGTATTGTTGGACCGCAGCGTTAAATCGGAAATTGCCCAGACGCTAAATAAGGAGGAGGTTATTTATCAGGGAATTGTCCGTGAGATCAATTCAGTTGATTATGGTTTTCGATTATTGGTGAATAACGTTCAGGTAATTCATGATTTGGAAACATATAACAATGATATTGGTTACTATTTGTATTGTAAAGAGATAACAGGTATTACTTCAAGAGACACTATAAGTGGTATTGGCAGTTATTTCAAATTTAGAAGCCCGCGTAATCCCGGGGAATTTGACTTTCGCCAATTCTATCATCAAAAAAATATTTTCGGTAGAATTTTTCAGGATGATAAACAAAATATTTTATCATCCCAAAATAATTCGATTACTTTCAGTTCCATAACAGAATATGTTCGTGATTACATTCGGCAAACCTATACAAATACCGTTGGTGGCAATGGGGCTGGTTTATTGCAGGCACTGATTCTGGGTGATAAATCAAAAATTGATCCCGAAATAAAATCGACATTTGTGGATACCGGAGTAATTCATGTTCTGGCGGTTTCAGGATTGCATGTTGGGTACGTTTTGATAATACTATTATTTTTATCCCGGATATTGCGGATTCCCTGGGGCTGGAACCGTTTGGCGGTAATCATCGGTTTATTGTTTTTTGTCATTCTAACCGGTGCCAAACCCAGCGTACTGCGGGCAACATTGATGACCGGGTTATATATTCTGGGGCCGGTTGTCAATCGTCCGGTGAAAATTTGGAATATTATCGCTGCGGCAGGATTTTTCATCCTCTTGTTTGTCCCGGGTTATTTATTTGACCTGGGATTTTTGCTGAGCTTTACAGCAG
>JABMPO010000264.1 GCA_013203015.1 Fidelibacterota bacterium | reverse complement strand
TATTTCCTATACACTGCCATTTGGCAAGGATAATTATATCAAGCCCCTAAAATTGATGTCTGGGATTCCTTTAATCGGGGAAAAAATGGAAGATTTCAACCTCTACTACACCCCGACGAAAGTTAGCGCCAAGCTAAGTTTCAACGAATCATTAAGAGAAAAGAATCCGAGAATCGGCAACCGGCCTAAACCATCATATAATTTAGGTTTAAAACGGAATTACAGTATTGATTATAAATTGACCGAAAGTATTAAAAAGGTTCAATACAGCCATGCCATCACCAGTGATATGGATGAATTTCGCGGGTATACCTGGATAGCCATCAGAGATCTGGATCCGGGTATCATGACGAATTCAACCGAGAATTTTTCCACAGCTTTCACCCCGGCGGTTCTGGAATGGTTGCGTCCGAATTTCAGTTATTCCGCAAATTATAGCTGGAATAAACCGATTGACAGCAGCGCGGAAGGGGCAAATATTAGTAATGGGTTGAATTTTTCTTCCAGCATGAATCTGAACCCGACCAAATTGTTTGAGCTGGTTTACAAACCAAAATCAGCAGGTTCCCGTGGCCGCAGGCAGCCGAAACCTTCCCAGGATGCTGATCAGGAAAAAAAGAAGTCTGATAATCCCATATTAAATAATATCTACGGTTTTACAAAAAAGATCACGCCGGTCAGCATCAGATATAGCTCCAAATTAAATCGTGCAGGCCTGGGTGTTCTGGGTGAAACCCCGATGGGCTATAAATTTGGCTGGTTGCCCGTGCATGGTCAGGAACAATCAAGGGATGTAGGAACGAATACCGGTGACTGGAATTATAGTCAGGACATTAGTTTCGGATCAGGTTTGAAAATCACCAAGACAATTTCCACTACACTTAATTATTCTCAGCAAGTCAGCAGTAAAATCGGTGGTGCAGGCGGTGAAAATCGCAATTTAAAACGGGATGTTTTTACAAGTGGTGAATTTATGGAAAATTCTTTCCCATTTCCTCGTTGGAGCTTGCGCTGGAATGGTTTGCAGAAATTCCCAATTTTGAAAAAATTTACTCAATCTGTGAGTGTTGAGCATGGATTCAGCGGATCAGAATCGAGAAACTGGAGGATGGAAACCAAAATACCGGAAAAATTGTCATTATTCGATCTGGAATCTTTTATTGCCGAATATGGAGCTGAAGAACAATCCTCAAAATTAAGCGCAAATTTTTCCCCTCTGCTAAGCGTTAATATGAAATTGAAAAAGGGAATCACCCTAAATTCCCGCCTGAATTACGGTAAGACAATGGATCGCCAACAAAACGGTCAAACCTACAAAGTCGATATGTCCCTCTCAACTAATGCTACTTACAATCATAAGGGAGGCATGACTATCCCCCTGCCATTTATGGAGGACTTCAGCATTCAGAATAACGTGAATTTTACGTTTAATCTTGACTACAGCAAAAATGAAACACAGAAACGAAATACGCTCGAAGATGTTTTTACGAAACCCAATAAAATTTCAAAATGGGTAGCCGGATTACGGATTTCCTATTCATTTACAAATCGGGTGACCGGTGGGCTTGTGTATGAATATCGCGAGACCGAGCATTTTAATACTGGTAAAAATATTGACCGGGACTTTGGTTTTGATGTTAAAATCGCGATTAGTGGTTGATGAAAAATAATCCTTTTATAAAAATCCGTCAAATATCCCTGAAAATGGAATTTATATTGCTGGCAATATTCAGCGGATGTGGTTCTGCGATTCCTGATTTTGATGAGCAAAATGCTTTCAGCCTGCTGGAGCAGCAGTGTGATTTCGGTCCCAGAAATCCTGGCTCCACCGGATATTTTAATTGCCGACAATTTTTGATTGATAAATTCTCCGCCACTGCCGATACCGTTTTGCTGAATCAATTTTTACTTACAAATCCCGTCAGCGGTGAAGAATACAATCTGACTAATATTATCGGCCGGTTTAATCCGGAAGCTGATAAAAGTCTGCTGATTGGCGCCCACTGGGATACCCGTCCCTGGGCTGATCGCGATCCTGATCCAGCCCGTCGTAACGAACCTATCCTGGGAGCTAACGATGGCGCCAGCGGTGTAGCGGTAATCCTTGAAATCGCTCGCATCCTGCAGGACCAACCACCGGAATGGCGTATCGAACTGGTATTATTTGACGGGGAAGATATGGGTATATCTGGTGATATGCGTTCCTATGCCCGTGGTTCATTGGCATTCGCGCGTGATTTGCCGATTCCCAAGCCCGATGCGGCAATTATTATAGACATGATCGGTGACGCGGAATTATCAATACCGGTAGAACGTTTTTCCATGGAGCAGAATCCGCAGCTGGTCAAGGATCTTTTAAAGCTGGCGCGAAAATTGAATCTGCCCGCATTTGAAAGCCGAATCGCTAATGCGGTCTTCGATGATCATATTCCACTCTGGGAAGAAGCCCAAATCCCGGCCGTGGATTTAATCGATTTTTACTATCCCAACCGCTACCATAATTTTTGGCACACCCATCAGGATGTGCCGGCCAACTGTTCGGCTAAAAGCTTAGATCAAGTCGGTACCTTGCTGGTCAACTACATCTACGGCATTCAGGAGGAGTAAATGCTTAATTATCTTTATCAGTCAATCAAACAATATTACGGAGCGGGTACAACCGGCCGCATTATTTTGCTGAGTGGCTGCATTATGCTGGTTATATTTCTCAGCGGTTGTCCCGCACCGCCAGCGACGGGGGTTACTGAGTCAGACCCACTGACAGACTGGCAATTTACTTTTCTCGAAACGGAAAATGAGCTCTATTTAGCCGTTAGGATAAATAGTACTCTGAATGGAACTGACCTGGACACTGCCGGAGTAGCCTGGTTTGGTACCAACAATAATGTCAGTCCCGATTCAATTTATTTAAATGACGGCGGGTACCAGGGCGATATCCTGGCAGAAGATGGGATTTACGCGCGCCGGATCTCCAATTCCGCAGGCAGCCTGACTAACTGGATCAGCCCTACAGACTCCGGTTTGGTATATGTTGAATATTTTGCGTTCTACGATGGAGAAACCGTTGTGGTGGCCGATTCATTTCATCTGGGGAACCTGCCACCCACCGTTATCCGGGTTGACATGGATACGTCTAATACCTATGTTGCTTTATATTCAGCCTCCAACGATACTGATTTCGTAATCACCCGCCCTAATGCCAGTGGTAACGAATTGGTGTTGGTAAGCGCGGCCATAATTGACCCCAACGGTGTGAATGATGTCAGCTGGGTGGGGTTTACCTCTATGCATGTTGGGCCGGATACATTACTGAATCGCGGTAATCTGATTTATCTATACGATGATGGCGGGTTGGTGGTTCTGTATCTACCGGATCTAACCAGCGGAGATGCAGTTGCCGATGATGGCACTTTCAGTTTTGCCATTCCGATCTACGGTGTGCAGAACAACACTAATCAAACAAAAACCGGACTGTTCAGGTGGTCGTTTCAAGGGTCGGATCAATCCGGTGAAAGGTCAGAAATTGTAACAATCATGGTGGTAGTGCAATGATACGTCGATTAGTAATAATTAACAGCGTCATTTTTACAATCTTAACCGCTCAACTGGTAGTACCGGGTCATTATAAATTGGCGGTTACCAGCAGTCCGCCGGATAGTACTTTTTTGGGTTTGTACAGCAATGTGATTTCAGATATTCGGTTGCAGGGCGATTCGACCATTTGGTTGGGAACCGGCCAGGGTGTATCGCGCCTGCATGTGGATTCAACACAAGTTTATACTTATTATACCAGTTCCGGGCTGGTTAATAATACTGCCACTGATCTGTTACCGGCGGGCGGTACTTCAGCTTTGGCCATTTCCGGTGACAAAATCGCTCTGGCGGCGGCCGGTAAAGAAAATGACATATCGATTGGTCGCGGACTTGCCCTAACGGATTCCAGCCGCAGCGACTGGCTATATTTGGATCAACCGACAGATGCTGAAGACGATACGCTTGAAACCTGGTTCGGGACCCATTCTTTTCTCACATTGGATGTGACAGTGGAAGAGCAAAATGTTACTTATGACGCTCATATCGCCGGTGATTATCTTTGGATCGCTTCCTGGGCCGGTGGAATCCGTCGGTATAATTTGAGCACTGGGGTATGGGATCGAATTCCATTACCACTCGATAACCAGCTACAGTTGCTGACCTGTGAAGATACACTATATACCGATGGTTTGATGAAGAATTTCAAATTAAATCCCCGGGATCCTTACAGCAGCGGGACCAAGAATCCTGACCCCTGGGCCTATGGCCAGCATAATCATAAGGGATTTGCAGTACTGGCCTATAATGATACGGTCTGGGTTGGTACTGCCAATGGTATTAACCGAGGTATCGTGGATACTACTAACGACTGTATTGACTGGAACCATTATTTCTTCCCGGAACATGGTTTGAGTGGCAATTGGGTTGTCAGCCTGGCCCGGCAGGACTGGAACGGAAAACGAATTATTTGGGCGGTAACGATGAATGTGGAAGGTCAGGAACAGCGGGGACTCAGTTACACGACTGACGATGGCGAGACCTGGCATTCTACCCTGCATGGCGAACGGGCTTATAATGTCTCGGCCTTCGATTCCCTGGTATTTGCCGCGACCGATAACGGTCTGTGGCGCTCCGACGATGGTATCAACTGGGCACTTTATAAACCAGCCAAACAGTTTTTACCGGCCTCCAGTGGTGATTATTATTTGACGGATGAGATTACTACCAACGCGGTATACTCGGCCTTTTATGATATCAATGGGGGAAGTTTGTGGATCGGCACCGGAGACGGATTAGCCCGCACCGAAAATTTAAATGGCTTAAACTGGCAGATTTTCCGGACTGAAGTCGCCGGTGAATATGTTTACCCGAATCCATTTTATGCCGGTCATGACGGCACCGGCAGCGTCCGGTTTCATATCGATGTAAAAAAATCCTTTGTGATCACCATGGACATTTTCAATTTTGCCATGCAACAGGTTTTCCACCAGGAATTCGACCGGCGCGATCAGGATATGGGAGCGCTTAATTGGAATGGTACAGATAATAATGGCAGAATGGTGGCAAACGGAACTTATTTTATAAGGTTGGAATTTGATAATGCCGATCATTGGTTTAAACTGATTGTGGTGAAATAATGGCAAACAGTAATAATAAAACGAAGATTAATGACAATAAGTCGATCGTCATTTCCTGCCGGAGTTGCATGATATTTTTAATTATCATTGGACTGTCCGGTTTCAGTATTGCTACTGATTATGCCGGTTACAGCGGATCTTTTCTGCGTATGGGCAGCAGCGCCCGCTCAATTGCCATGGGAAGTTCGTTTACTGCTGAACTGGACCGGGGATTTACGGCCTATCATAACCCGGCTGGGGTAGTTTTTCTGGATCGTAAACAAGTCACGGTTCTGCATCATTTCCTGCCCCTGCAGCGTCAGTATTTCGCCACCAGTTTTTCCACCGGCTTGCCGCCCACAGCAGGAATTGGGCTGGCCTGGGTCAGCGCTGGTGTGAATGATATCGATGGGCGTAATTCAGCTGGTTTTCAGACCGAAACACTCTCCACCAGTGAAAACGCTGTCTATGTGACTTTTGCCAATCAGATTGCACCGGGACTCAGTTTTGGCTTAAATATCAAGTTGTTGTTCAGCAACCTTCCAGTCGATGATGATAATCTCATTGGAAAAGGAACCGGATTTGATCTGGGGGTAATGTATCGTAACATTCCCAATGCCACCCTGGCATTTTCCGTTCAGGATTTCAATTCAAAATACGTCTGGAATACAACCAGTATATTTTCACAGGACGGAAAAGTATATAACGATTTTTTCCCAACCATCTTTCGATTTGGTGGTAGTTATCAGTACCAGAAGCTGTTATTTACTGGCGACTACGGCTACGTAACTGATATGCAGGAAAAATACTACCTGGGATCGATATACCGCCTGGGAGCTGAATATACCTGGCAGGAGCAATACTATTTTCGAGCCGGGGTTGGTGCCGCACGGGTTTCATTAGGTGTGGGCATGAATTACTCTTTATGGAAAGTCAAAGACGCCTACCTGGATTATGCTTTCATTTATGAATTACCTACGGGGATCGCTCATGTTTTTACCTATGCGTTTAATCTTTAAATTTTTGTTAATAGCGTTTAGTTTTTCCAGTCTGATGCTGGCTATCGGCACTGATTTTCTGGTCATTCCCAGTACGGCCGGCGAGCTTGCTTTGGGTACCCAGACCGGAATGACATCAGATTCTTATCTTAATCCTGCCAGCCAGGATTCACGGGCGGTGGGAATTGAATTTGATTTCAGTATGGGTTCCTGGCTTGATGGCGTACGAGCTTCTTCTCTGAATATTGGCTATAGCCTGTTCAATGGCCAGGCTCGATCGGGTTTTCGCTTTTACGGCCTCGATGATATTGATTATTATGATGACCGACCCTCTGACCAGCCCCTGTCCAGCTGGGGTGCGTATGGTATCAGTTTAGATGGCAGTTGGTCTCGGAAAATAGGCGCTAATCAATTTGGGATTGGCATTCATTTACTGCAAATCCAATTGCAAACCGAATCCTCGTCCGGTGTGGGATTTGATTTAGGCTATATTCGGACTATGGGGAATAAATTGACAATTGGTGGAGCTATTTTGAATCTGGGACGCATGAATACTCTGTTGGAGACTGCACCCGATTTACCGTTGCGAATCGCGGCCGGGATCGCTTATAAATTCAGCCATCCGGATTTCCCCACGATCCTGGGCATCAATGCTGAATGGTCCAAACAACGGGAACAATTAATATATAATATCGGCAGTCAGACTAATTGGAAATTTATGAGCCTGAAACTCGGTACTCAGACTTCACCCGAAGTCGTAACGGTCTCAGGCGGATTTGCACTGAATTTTGGACGATACGCCATTGGTTATTCGATCCGGTTTGGGTCGCAGCAAGTTGGTGTTCCCCAATTGCTGGACCTTTCGATTCTGGTTCCCTGACCAGCGTGAAAAACCCCTTCAATAATTTCAGGCAGGCGCTGTCTTCATTATCAGTGGCCTCCATACTGGTATTGGTGGTTGTATTAGCGACTGTAATTCTGATTATCCTGTTGGTTAAGCCGGCTGAGAAGGAGCTCCGTGAACCGGGCCCGATTGTCAAATTACCAGAGGTGGCTAAGCCGATAACGCCGTCCAAAGGTCAGATTGCCATCATAATCGATGATTTTGGATATAATTTTGAGCAATACACGCGCTCCTTTCTGGACTTTAATGCGCGACTTACATTTGCCGTAATACCGGGGCACAATTACAGCCAGCGGTTTGCCACTGCTGCTGCGAAGGCTGGTTTCGAAGTCATGATTCATATGCCCATGGAGACCCTGAATGGATCACGTG